>CAIYZI010000582.1 GCA_903930665.1 uncultured beta proteobacterium | reverse complement strand
TTTAGGCCGGCAGGTTTGTTATTGTGCATGGAAAAAGAGCATTTAGAGTGGGTTGTGCAGCGTAATCCTATAGCCACGGCAAAGGCCAAACTATTAGGACACTGGGATCGATCTAAAGAAGTGTTGGACCCAATTGGTCGTGATTTATCTGTCTACACGACCTCGGTAGAAGAGATTGAGCGTTTATCAAAGCAGTGGGCCAACAAATTAATTAGTTTAGGGGTGTGTGCATGAGATGGGGATTGAGCATTGGTGCAATGATTTGTTTACTAGCGGTAGGAGGCTGCTCGATTCTTCCTGGAATGTCTGCTCATTATGCAGCGAGCGAAGAGCAGGAGGGTCCTGCTGAACCCCCGTATACCTTAGTTCGAATTACCCCTACCTTGTTGGAAAATATGAATGGTGTTCAAGCCGCTTTGAGCAAAAAACCTGTTGGAGTCGGTCCTTTCAAGCAATCCGCTTCGGAAATCTACCACCTAGGGCCTCAAGATGTACTGCGCATCTTTGTTTGGGGTAACCCTGACTTAACTCCAGTGATTAATACTGCAACAGCAACTAATGTGGCAAGTTCTCCGGCGGGAAGAACTATTAACGAGAGTGGAAATATCTTTTTCCCACTGGTTGGCGAGATCCATGCTGCAGGGCTAACCGTTTCTGAATTTCGGGTGATCTTGACGCAAAAACTGAGCAAATACATCAAAGATCCGCAGATTGATGTCGATGTGGCAGGCTTTCGCTCACAAAAAGTCTTTATCTCTGGTGAAGTTAAGGCACCAGGAATCATTCCAATTACCGACCAACCACTTCGAATCACCGATGCTATTGGTTTGGCTGGCGGTTTAACTTCAGAGGCTGATTTATACAGTTTGGTTTTAACTCGTGGGAAGATCAGCGCTTCGATAGATTTAGATCGCATTTATTACGGCGGTGATACTTCGGCTAATATGCTTTTACAGCATGGGGATATTTTAGGTGTGCCTGATCGCCAAGCTCGCAAGATTTTTGTTTTGGGTGAAGTCGGTAACGCTAACGGAGTTAACCAGTCGCGCTCTTATGTTATGCGTCGCGGGCGCATGAGTTTAGCGGAAGTGTTATCTGATGGTGGCGGCACCAACCCCTTCTCTTCGGCCTCCAATAAGGTTTATGTGATGCGTGCAGATGAAAATGGTGACCCAATTATTTATCACTTGAGCGCCAGAGATCCCGTGGCTTTGGTGATGGCCGACCAGTTTGCGATGCATCCTCGCGATGTAGTTTTTGTCTCTCCAACTGACATGACGGAAATTGGTCGTTTTATAGGCCAGTTTTTCCCGCTGACCTCGGCAATTCAGACTGTTAAAGTAACCCCTTTTTAAAGGTAAGTAGATACTATTTATGAACACCGAAGTCAGTGCCAAGAGCGAGAGTTCATCAAGCATCAACTCAGTAGGATTAATTCAAGAAGAGTCGCGTGGACTCTCCTTGACTGAAATTATCGAAAATGTGTATTTTTTTCGCTGGTTCTTTTTTGGCACTTTTGCTCTGATTACTTCGCTAGCAATTTTGTATTCATTGTTTGCTAGCCCTGTTTATACAGCCGATGCATTAATTCAAGTAGAAGAGAAAAAAGGCGCAGCGCTTGGTGCCCTCAAAGATCTTTCCACAGCTTTGGGATCTCAACAGTCGCCAGTTTTAGGTGAGTTGGAAATTATCCGTTCGCGCACAGTGATTGGTGAAGCGGTAGAGGCGCTCAAAGCAAATATTGCTGTGACGGTAGACAACCGTCTGCCGATCATTGGCGGTTGGTTAGCGCGCATCCTTGATAAAGATCCTGATGGTTTGGCAAGCCCCTTATGGAAAAGCACAAGTGTTGCTTGGGGTGGTGAAGATCTCAAAATTGTCCACATGCAAGTACCCCCCAAGATGTATGGTGAGAATCTATTTTTAAAGATTGATCAAAACAACACTTGGGTATTAAGTGATGAAGAAGGCAAAACCCTCATAGAGGGGGATGGTATAGATCAAGAGGCTGAGAGTGCTGATAAAAAATTTGCACTGATGCTTGGAAAAATAAAAGCTCGACCAGGTACGATTTTTAAATTGAAGGTTTACTCCGTACAGTCGCGCATCGCCCAAGTTCTGGCAAGTATTACTGCGGCAGAGACTAAACGTCAGTCCAACATTATTAAGGTGACCTACGAAAACACCAATCCGGACCGTGCGGCAGCGATGCTCAGGGCCATTACCGACGCGTATGTGGGCCAAAATATTGGCCGTCGCTCTGAGGAATCCCAAAAGAGTTTGGAATTTTTAAACAGAGAGTTGCCGCGCTTAAAAGGGCAGCTCGAGGGTGATGAGCAGGCTTTAACGGATTACCGCCGCAATAATAAAACAGTCGATATCCCAGGGGAGGTCAAAGAGTTGTTGACCCAGTCAACTAACATCGAAAAAGCACGCCTAGATTTAGAGCTCAAGCGCAAGGAATACCAAACTCGCTACCAACCCGATCATCCTTTACTTAAAGGGGTAGACTTTCAGTTGGCGCAGTTGCGAACCCAAACGGGGCAGATGGATCGCGAAATTTCTCAATTACCCCAAGTTCAACAAGATTACATCCGTAAAGAGCGTGATGTTCAGGTCAATAACCAGCTGTATGTGTCTTTGCTCAATAATGCTCAGCAATTACAAATTGCTAAAGCGGGCACAATTGGTAATGTTTATGTGGTTGACCCAGCGGTAGTTCCTGAAAAACCATCTCGCCCCAAAAAACCCTTGGTGGTTGCCATCGGTGCATTGCTTGGAATTCTATTGGGGTTTGTCATTTGTCAACTATTAGCCTTCTTGTCGGGAATCGTTCGTGATCCAAAAAAATTGGAGCTTGAGGTTGGCTTGTCAACGATGGCAATTTTGCCCGTAGCGCAAGAGCAAATTGATGCTATTAATGACTCTGACGACCAGGGTGTTTTTATGCTCTCTCAGGAAAAGCCGACAGCTATTCCGGTTGAGGCCTTACGCTCCCTCAGGACCTCAACCCTTTTTGCCCTTTCAGAAAAGCCGCGCTCTAAGGTCATTTTAATTACTTCGGCAGTGCCCTCACAGGGTAAATCGTTTATTTCTGCGAATTTATCCTATTTGCTAGCGAGCACCAATAAGCGGGTTCTTTTAATAGAGGCTGACATTCGTAAGGCATCTTTGCGTCGCTATATG
>CAIYZI010000581.1 GCA_903930665.1 uncultured beta proteobacterium | reverse complement strand
TGCTTCGATTGTTACTATGATTTTAATGACGCCAACATTGTTGCAGACACTCTTTAAGGTGCCACCAAAAATTGCGCTTGAGGCTAACACCATTGCGACGGTGTGCTTGACGATAGGCTGTTTGGTGTTTGGTGCCTTAGCTGGAAAATTTGGTATAGGCAAGGTGATGTTGTTTGGTTCAACGGGCTTGATTTTAAGTTCACTTCTGTTGTATCAGCGGATGGCTATTTCCTATGACCATATCGCATTGTTTTATGGTTTGAATGGATTCTTTGTAGGGGTCATTGCGCTTGCTCCATCTATTGGGGTTTTATCCTTTCCGCCAGAAGTGCGATTTTCAGGACTCTCGTTTTCTTATAACGTCACTTACGCAATTTTGGGTGGTTTAACCCCTATTTTTATTAGCTTGTTATTACCCTTTAGTTCTATGGCACCTGCTTACTATGTTGCCAGTTTAGGGGTACTCAACTTCTTCATTGGTCTGTATTTGATCAAGAAAAAGTTTTAATGGCGGTAAGGATTCGTAAGGATTAACTTTTGATAAAAATTCATTGACCTATATCGAATTTTGAAAATCATATGTAAGAATATTGGACTGAAATATTGGTTTTAATGGGTAAAATAATGAGTATTAATTTTATTAATAAAAAAGGAAAGAAATGAAAAAATTATTATTGGTAGCGGCTTTTATAGGTTCATTAGGTTTGAATGTACAGGCTCAAAATGTTGAGCCTTTAGATGCTGAACTGGTTTCCATTACAGCCCCTGTAGATTCAGTCGACTTGAAAGATCGCGTAGTCTTTTTGAAAGATGGCGATAACTTAGTCGGTATCCATGTTCCTAAACATATCCCCAATTTGAAGAATGTTAAAAAGGGTGATGTACTGGTAGTAGATTACGCTCAAGCCGTAGCAGTAGGTTTAACAGCAGCAGGTAAGGGTCAGCAACCAGGCGCTTCTGGGGTAACTAAAGTAGTTGTACGTGGCAAGGGCCCTAACGCTAAACCATTTACCGAAACTTCAACTACTATTTTTGCAACAGTGAAGATCGAATCTATTGACGTTCAAAACCGTTTAGTAACTTTCAAATTGCCAAATGGCGAAATCCAAAAAGCTAAAGTTGCTAAATCTGTTCTGGGTTTAGAGAAATTCAAAGCTGGCGATGATGTTTTGGTTGAGTTTGTTGATGACTTGGCAATTGGCTTTGTAACTGCTAAGAAGTAAGTTTTTTACTTTGATGACAAAACCACCTTCGGGTGGTTTTCGTTTTTTTATGAGGATGAATGTGTTAATTAATGCGGCAATTAATGGCGCAATCAATGCATCTATTTATATTCTCCCCAATGGAAAGGCACTAAAATCTGGCTATCTATGGCCACAACTGCTCAAGCATGAAAGTAAATTCCGAGGGAGTATCTGCTTCGCGGGTTTATTTGCCAGCGGGGAAGGGTTATCCCACTTTATTGGATTTCTTTGTAGGAAATTTCCCTCATATTGAGATTACTGAGTGGAGGGCACGCTTTTCCGAGGACTTGGTGATGACTGTTGATGGTCAAGCTGTAGCTGCTAGCGATGCCTATTTGCCTAATTCCCATTTGATGTATTTCAGGCGCTTAGCACGTGAGCCTGAAATTCCTTTTGAAGAAAGCATCCTGTATTTGGATGAGCATATTCTAGTGGCTGATAAGCCCCATTTTTTACCAGTAACGCCGAGTGGCTTATATCTGCATCAGACCTTACTCAACCGCTTAAAGAAAAAAACAGGGATACAGACCTTAAGCCCTATACATCGGATTGATCGTGATACCGCAGGGTTAGTGGTGTTTTCAGTTCGACCATATGAAAGATCTGCATATCAAAATCTATTTAGAGACCGTACGGTAACAAAAGTTTATGAAGCTATTGCTCCTTATTCAGAAGAGCTTAGCGCAAAATTGCCCATCACTTATCGTAGCCGAATAGAAGAGTCAGAACACTTTTTGCAAATGCGAGAAATCGATGGCAAAGCCAATACAGATACTTATATTGAGCTGATTGAGCTGATGGGGTTTTGGGCTAAATATCGCTTAACTCCGGGCAGTGGCAAGAAGCATCAATTGCGTTGCCATCTTAACGCTTTGGGTATTCCCATGAAGTTCGATCAGATTTATCCAGTTCTCACACCTTATCAAGAGTATGACTTGGACTTTACTAAACCTTTGCAACTATTGGCCAAAGAGATTCATTTTAAAGACCCTGTTACTGGTGGAGATCGATCATTTGTAAGTCAAAGAATGTTGGGCTGATCTACTCTTTGAAGTCAGTCTAAAGAAGTCCTTTAGAACTCTCTCATAAATTGCAATACTAGTACTTGTGTTTGTACAAAGCCATTCTTAATTTCCATATCACGACCATACTGCAGAGAAAATCTACCAAACTCTGTATGCTCAAGACCGCCAAGCAAGTATCTCTGGGTATTGGTGATATTGTTTTGGTAAACATTGTTCACCGCAGTGGCGCCTCCAGCAACCTAAAAATAGGACGCACCCACTGTGAAGATTTGATTAATCTTGTAGATTTGCCAGAGCTGCGTGGTCATTAGGGCCTTTTGGTTAAAGGCAACGTTAGTTGCTGATAGGCAAGTCGCAGAAGATTGACTGTTTCCGCCAAACCACAAGGTGTCGACGGAAATCATGCCGTTCAGATTTTCAATGATAGGTTTTTAAAAGCCCATCTGAATCTCTGACTTGTAGCGGTTTTCGCTGACGTTGAAAGCTTGGTTACTGGAGAAGCTCCCTGTAGGTGCTATGGGATATTCCGCAATGCCAAAGTAAGTTTGAGTTTCCTGATTGGAGAAGGGCCAAATGGCTATGGCAATCGTGGTGTCGCCAATACCTGTATCGCCGGGATACCCCGAAAGTGAGCCAGCCGGTCTGACCGTCCGATATAAGGCTTAGCGGTAACTACTGAGCTATTTTTGTAAAGGTTGCTATTTTCAGTATCGTAGTAGCTAAGCGTTACATGCTGTCAATAAGGTAAAGTAATGTTGCTGCAATTCCCCCTTGAGTTTGTCGAATATTTACTAATTTTTAGGGTTATTTAACCCAATGAGTTATCTAAATGACCTGTCTTGACATAAATCAGGGCACCCTCGGATTGGGTAAAAGGGGCGTGTTTGCTAAATCTTGGGCTTCTAATCCAAGTGCCGGCTGGGTAAGACCCATGTTCGTCATGAAAAACACCCTCCAGGACGAAGATCTCCTCCCCTCCTGGGTGAATATGGGGTTTAAAAATGGTGTTGGGTGCCCAGCGTACAAGCGCAGTTCCCACTCCATCAAATTCATGTAAGGGCATCACGGATAGTCCCGGGACCAATCCGGGGTACCAAGGTGCTGTGGTGGTATTGATTCTTAAGGTGGCGTGGTCTTCAGGGTGAAATTGCTTTAATTTGACAAATAAGGTGCAACCATTGGTAGAGAAGGGCGTATGCCCACTATTGGGTGGATTGCGTATATAAGTGCCGGCAGAGTAATCACCGCCTTCATCAGAAAATACCCCATCAAGAACCAGTATTTCCTCTCCACCTGCATGAATGTGTGGAGAAAAGGTGGAATTAGGGCCATATTTCACAATCGTAGTTGCTCTGGCATTTTCACTGCCAACGCGATCCAGTGGTTTCCTATCTACGCCAGCTATGGGGGAATTTTCCCAATCCAAATCTTTTGTATGTACTACTGCTTTAAGTTTGAAGTCGTCATTAATGTTCATTTTGAATTTTTTCTCATATTGTCATGCATTATTCTAGAATTCAACCTTGATGCCTATGACTCTTTTGCCAAAACTGATTATTTCTTTTTGTCTCATCTTTTTGGTGGGCATTAGTGTAGCTATGGCCAAGGCCCCTTATGTAGAGTTGTGTTTGCGTAATCCAAATCCCGATAGACATTGCGCTGACATTCAACGAAATGCAGAGCGCTGGG
>CAIYZI010000580.1 GCA_903930665.1 uncultured beta proteobacterium | reverse complement strand
GGCGTTACTAAAAAATCACAAATTACCAAAACAGAATTGTTGGCCCAGCCAGAAGCGTTTGATTGAAGGCCAAAACCCGTGTACACGCTTTAAATCTACATCAATGGAAGTATTTTGGGTTTTTACACAGCCTCGGCCATTATGAGACGTTAGATGGAAGTGTATGTATATTCGTCGTACAGCAGAAATTACAACAACTGAGCCTTAATCGGCTGCTTGCCCAGCAAGGGAATCGTAGTATCTATCGCTATTTGTAATGGGCATCCGTGCCGGTCTAATGTTCCCCAGGGCACAGAATAATCACATCTAATTAGTTAAATTGAATTTATGCAATTAAGTAAGACTTATGCAGAGATTAATTTGATATATCGTTTTCCACGATGAGGATTGATATGAAGTCCAAAAATGTACTTAAATATTTTTTTGGAATTGTAGTTGTTAAGTTAGCAATTATTTCTTTTATCGTAATGCTACCCCTACATTCCTATGCCCAAGCAACCTATTATGACTTTACACAAAGCATTCATAATGCAGACGTCACTATCAGCTCCGCTCCCACTAGCAATGGGTCATTTGGGGTTTCCGGAGTTTTTATTCCCAACGCTTCTGCTGATTCAGCAAATGTGAATATAACGATGCTTATAGCATTTCTTAATAACGGCACCTCAGTGGTTATAAATACTGCAAACACAAGCGGTACGGCTGCAGGCAATATTATTCTTGATTCAGCGATGACTTGGACTGGCGTCTCACCAACCTTAGGCTTGGAATTAAATGCATCTAATGACATAAATATTAATGCTGCCAGTACAACGACAACTGGAAGCTATATATTTAATGCCTATAACAATATTAATATACGTGGTGCGATGACTATTACTACAGGCAATATGTCTTTCTTGGCTGGCAATAACTTTAATTTGAATTCAGCCGCAAGCATTACGAATGGAGATTTTACTGCGGTTGCTGGTGGCTGGGCTAATATTGTTGGTGATATTACTGTGGTGAATGGAGATACCATTATCGTTTCTATGGAGGGAGCCCCGGAAATGAATGCTTCACTCATTCCTCAGGTTGGACTATTACTAGGTTGCTTGTTCTTCTTGTTTGGGCGTAAGAAGGAAAACACAGAGCAGATGATGACTGCTTAAAGTTCTTAAGTTTGATGTCAGCAAAGCCACCTTCGGGTGGTTTTTGCTTTTGGCGAAGGACTCCTTTGAGCGGGCAGAGTCCCTTGCTGGTTTTGGGTTAAATGGGCCTAATTGGGATAAAAACAGCTAATGACTAGGTTTTTCAATCCCAATCTGCTTCGCGGTGGTTAAGAAGGTTCTAGGTTGTCTTGGGCTTGGGTAGCAACGAAAGTTCAATTAGACCCAAATGACCCACCTAGACATACATGTGTTACTAGCCCAGATCCCTTGGCAGGGCTAAAAACCTTTGGTATGCTTAAGATTCCTTAACCTTATGAAATAAAGAGGCCCCATGAAATCCACCCTTTTGGCCTTAGGTATCGCATCTTTAGCAGCAATCTCTTCTGTAGCTTTTGCCACCCCAGGCGCCCCTGAAATGAACGGGGATTTGATGGGTCAAGTCGGCATGTTAATTGCTGGTGTTTACTTTGTAGCTAAGTCTGTTTCCAAGAAGTAACCTGCACAGTCTCAGTCTTGCATCACAGTAAGACTCACACAACGATAGGTGAAAACGTGTTATCTGCCGCACATCTACACTCCGTAAGAACTAATCCGGTGATAAGTATGGCCATTAAAATTGCGGGTGGCCATCATGAGCGATGGGATGGAACCGGATATCCACGAGGCTTAAAAGGGGATGCTATTCCTTTATCGGCAAGAATTATGGCAATTACCGATGTATACGATGCTCTTGTAAGCAAACGGGTATATAAGGAGAGGTGGACTTATGAGCTTGCAATTCAGGAGATTCTATCTCTAAGAGGGGTGCAATTTGACCCTAGCATTGTTGATGCTTTTGAATTAGAGGAAAGTCATTTCAATGAAATTGCTCAACTCCATCGCGATTTGTAGTTTATAGATGGGCCTATAAAGTGAGCTTAAGTTTGCGTTGTATTGATATCCAACAAAGAGATTCAGCCGGTTAAGCAAGCTGACTAAAAATAATATGATTTAAATGTATAGTTAAATAATAAAAAGGCCCCGAAAACCCGGGGCCGATTCATTCAATTGCGGACTAGAAATTATGGTGCGGTGATAGCATCATCATCTAGAGTAATAAAAGTCTGAGAGAGCAATCTTCCATTAAATTGAGTCAGGTGACCTAGTGTAATAAAAGTTCCCGCTAACACAATGCCATTAAATTGCGAGGTTGCTCCAGTCGTTAGCGCTGTTGTCAGTCTCCAAAATACATTTTTAGCTAGTGCTCCTCCAGTCAAGGCAATGATACTATTTGCTCCCGTTGTTAATCCTCCGGTAACCTGAATAATCCACACATCATTGGGGCCGCCATTTAATGTCAAAGTGGAATTTACAGGTAAATTAAGGCTTACTGATGAAGTGTAGGTTCCGGGTGCAAGGGTAATGCCAGTAAGATCTCCGCTCGAAAGAACCGTCGTTGTTCCCACTGTTTGCACTGCTCCAGCATTGTTATATGCAGTCATCATGTCAGCTTCAGCGCTAATAACATAAGCAGGAGTAGGCGCTGTGTAGTCAGGCGCATATACATGCCCAGTAACTATGCCTGACGTTGCGTATGTACCGCTAGTTGAGAGTGTTAACGGAGTAAATCCAGTGGTAATACTTGTTGATGTAACTGGATTAACGCCTACATCACCCACAATACTAGAAAGAGAGTCGCCTGACATACCAGTCTTAGAAAATAACGCAAAATTACCGGCATTACCGAGTGCCACAGGAGTAGGACCCGCTCCAGCAGTAGCAAGGCTAACAGTCACAACATATGTTGCCACTAGCCCACCATTACTTACTGTATATGTGACTGAGTTAGTAAAGTTATTGGCTGTTGTACCACTTACTTGCGATGTGCCGCCAATTACAACGGCTGAACCGGCTGATGATGTAAAAGTAGCAACTAAGGCTGAAACATTTGTACCAGAGGGTAGGGTAACACTGACAGTTTGTGATGTTGGATTAATAATTCCGGCGACACTGTTAATGCTATAAGTCAATAGACTATTAGTATTGGTTGCCGCAACTACCACCGTTACTAGATAAGTTGTTGTAGTGCCATTTGCTGCGGTAACCAAATACGACACTGGCGAGGTGAAGTTCTGCGAAGTTGTTCCACTAACTTGTGCAACTCCTGCAACCTTAACATTTGATCCTGTTGATGACGTAAATGTGGGCACTAAGGCTGTGATTGATGTGGTCGTCGAGGGCAAACTAACTTGAATCGTATGTGCCGTTTGGTTGATTATGCTTGTTCCAGTTGGAATGGAGAATGCTGTAATTGCAGAAGTTGTATTGGTTGCTGGTGTGCTACTTCCGCTGCCACCGCCACCGCAAGCAACTAGACTCAGAGCTGTAACTAAAGCAATTGAGCCCCATAAATATTTGAAATAAGAACGAATTGTTTTCATATACACCTTTCAGATGGTTTCGCAAATTGCACTACCTTGGATGTAAATTTATGTTGAATGTAAAGATCCGTCTGTGCGCTGCAAAACATAAAATTAATATTTCTTATTAGCAACTTTTGTATGTCTGATAGCAGACAGACGAATCAATGTTCATTTCCTAGACTAACAATTCGATGTTCAACATTTAAAAAGAGAAGGTGATTTATGAAAAAAATCTCGATAATTTTAGCTTTCTTATTGCTGGTCTCGGGAGTGGCTACAGCTTCACCGGAAAGCGTAAGAGCTATTAGTACTCAAGAGTTGGTAGGCGTCTGTTCTGATCAGTCCAGTCCAGAACCCCAGGTTTATTGCGATGTTTATGGCCAAGGTGTTTACGACTCCTATTTGGTGACCAGGCACCCCAAGGTAGCGCCTGACTTTATCTGCGTCGTTCAGCCTGCCCCATCTCGCAGAGAAGTTATGAATCAGTTTGTTAATTATGTGAAGTCTAATCAAGGTTACAGCACGGCTCCAGCAGCTGATACCTTGTTGCGATTCTTGGCGACACGGTTTGCATGTGAATCTTCTACTATGTCTCCTGCAAATGCGCAGAGCAAGATTCTTCGTTAAATGAAAAGGGAAACATAATGAAAAATACTTTTATGGTTTTATCGGTCTGCTCAGTCATTTCTTTATCAGCGTGTTCCAATATGAGTGATACTCAACAAAGAACTCTATCAGGTGCTGCAATAGGTGGAGCCGCAGGTGTAGGTATCGGCGCACTGACTGGCGGAGCCCTATTATGGGGGGCTGCTGGTGGTGCTGCAATTGGTGCAGTGGGAGGCTACGCTTATGATCAGTATGAGAAAGATAAGCAAAAGAGTGCTCCGAAGTCTAATACGAGTAATAAAAGTTCAACTAAAACTACTGTTAATTGACATAGTTGAGGAGGGAATTAAAAAAGCCGCAATCTGCGGCTTTTTTTAATGAGTACGGATTGGCTATTGTGAGATAACAATCTTATTTTTTACTGATTTCACGCCATCAACAGCTTTAGCAATTTGTATTGCCTTTTCCCTATTAGCAGAGCTATTTGAAGATCCGGAAAGTGTTACTACGCCATTAAGAGTGGTAACATTAATCTTAAGGGATTTAAGTCCCGGCTCATTCATCAAATTAGACTTGATCATAGCGGTAATTTCAGTATCGTCAATTGCTTGCCCTGCAGCTATACTTTTTTTAGTTATTGCATTGTCAGCCTTATCCAAGGTATTGGATACAGCATTCGATACATTCTCAGTAGACTGGTCAATTTTTTTACCCGCAGTTTCAGCAGGTCCCGGTTTGTCACAGGCGGCTAGTCCCGACACTATCATCATAGAGGCGAAGATTGCCTTAAAGCTATTGTCCATTTTCATAATAACTCTTTCTTAATTAAGTTTAAATTCTGCCCATAACAATCAGAATGATCAGAATTAGTACAACTAAGCCCAATCCTCCGCTTGGTGCATAACCCCAATTTCTACTGTGTGGCCAAGTTGGTATGGCACCCAATAACATCAAAATTAAGATTACTAAAACAACTGTTCCTAACATACATATTCCTTTTAATGAATGTGTCTGTATTAATGTACGTTTAATTTTTGAAATCTTCTGTTCGTTATCAGACATTTAGTAAATTTAATTAATATTTCAATTCTGTACGTCATCGAACTGAACTGCTGTCAATTTAGGTCCAATACCAAAGAGAGTTTTTCTATAGTAAATCATTGCAGCAACTTGGGTTGATTCTGGATTATTTTGGGCACTTGGGTTTGAGGTGCTGGTGGTCTGTAACCTAAAGCGCTATGAGG
>CAIYZI010000579.1 GCA_903930665.1 uncultured beta proteobacterium | reverse complement strand
GTTACGCTCTGGATGCGCCAGATCCGCATTTGTAAGTAAAATTTGAGCGCTACGCAGATTAAAACGCGCAAAACAGCTTTCGTATACCTGAACAAGGCCCATCTGCCCGACTGCAGCAGCCGCCTGAAGTTGATGAATTTCCTGAGGACGCTTAGTCCACCCAAGACGCTGCATCCCTTCAGCAATCGCTCCTGAGCTAACCATCAAAACTTCATGACCAGCACTAAGCAAAGCGGCCATCTCCTCCGCCCACATTGCAATTGCCGCATGATCCAAGCCTTCACCATTATTGGTGACAAGGCTTGAACCAACTTTGACAACAATTCGTTTTGCTTTTTGTGCGCTCATATCTATTACCGACATCAAAGAATCACTTTAATCAGGACTTTTATCTTCCGCTTGATCCTGGTAACGAGGATCTGCAGCACGCTCATCCGCGTCATCACGATCGCGACGTACAGAGTCCAAATAATCCTGCAATGAATAACAAAGCTTATCGCACCCCAAACCTGTTAAAGCGGAGATCTCAAATACAGGACCCTTCCACTTAAACCGTTTAATGAAGTCCGCCACTACTTTTTTGCGATCTTCTTCGGGAATCATGTCGACTTTGTTAAGCACTAACCAACGAGGCTTCTCAACTAGAGCTTCATCGTATTTACGTAATTCATTCACAATTGCCACTGCATCAGCAACTGGATCGATATTCTCATCAAAAGGTGCGATGTCTACCAAATGCAAAAGCACGCCCGTACGTTGCAAATGCCTTAAGAAACGATGACCCAGGCCAGCACCCTCTGCAGCACCCTCAATCAAACCTGGAATATCCGCAATAACGAAGCTACGTTCAGCACCAACACGCACCACACCCAAATTAGGATGTAAGGTCGTGAATGGGTAGTCAGCAATCTTTGGACGCGCATTGGATACTGCGGTAATCAAGGTTGACTTACCAGCATTAGGCATGCCCAATAAGCCAACGTCAGCCAATACTTTTAATTCGAGCTTGAGCTTACGACGCTCACCTTCTTTACCATTTGTTTTTTGACGTGGAGCACGATTTGTACTACTTTTAAAGTGAATATTTCCCCAGCCACCAACCCCACCTTGCGCCAAACAAAGACGTTCGCCATGGGTAGTTAAGTCAGCAATCGGCTCACCAGTTTCGTAATCAGAAATAATCGTACCAACTGGCATACGTAATTCGATATCGTCGCCTGCGCGCCCATAACAATCTGCACCACGGCCAGGCTCACCATTTTTCGCAGTGTGCGTCTTCGCATAACGATAGTCAATCAAGGTATTGATGTTGCGATCAGCAGTAGCCCAGACGCTTCCGCCTTTGCCACCGTCACCACCATCAGGGCCGCCGAATTCAATAAATTTTTCGCGGCGCATAGATGCGCTGCCGGCGCCACCTTGGCCAGCTATGACTTCAATACGTGCTTCGTCTATAAATTTCATGAATAAAAAAGGCCTCGCGGTAGCGAGGCCTGTTCCTAAGAGTTAAATTCGGAATAAATCTGAATCAAACGTGTCTCAGTCAGGCGCCTTATGAACGCGGCAGAACTGAAACCTGGGCCTTCTTCAAAGCACCCTTAACGCCGAATTCCACTTGTCCAT
>CAIYZI010000578.1 GCA_903930665.1 uncultured beta proteobacterium | reverse complement strand
GCTCGGTTGATTACTAGCGGGGTCTTAGACGCCCCACATTACAGGCTCGTCTTTTGCTTTAGCTTGTTTCATCAACTCTAAAAATGGATAAGCCCGTTGCCCTAGTCTGTCGGCTAGTTTGGGTTTTTCTGGTTTATCCTCGTTTGCGTCTTTGGTTTGAGATCGATCTTCCAGGTCTTTGAGGATCGCAGTTTCGAGGATGGTGATGAGCTCTGGCAGTTGTTCTACGGTCAGAATTCCCCTAGATTCAAGAGGACGACCCAATATATCGAATATCCTCTTGGTCAGATCGGCCAGCATGATGACATCTGGACCCGCTTTGGAGCGAAATTGATAGATCATTTCGATAGCTTACCACCTGATAAACTCACTGTTCTATGTTGTTAACTAATAAAAATCATTTAATTGAAATGTTGAGCGCTGCTCTTCAGGGTATTGCCCAAGAGCATGGCTTAGGGGATGCTCCGCCACCTCGTTTAGAGCGCCCTAAAGCTGTTGATCATGGCGATGTTGCCTGCAATATCGCACTTCAACTTTCTAAGGCCTGGAAGCTCAATCCTCGGGAGTTAGCGCAGCAGCTGGTTGAGCGCTTGCAGAAACAGCCTGGCTTCAGCAATTTGATAGCCTCTTGTGAAATAGCTGGCCCTGGATTTATTAACTTTCGTTTAGCTAATGCAGCTAAAACGGCGGTAATCCAAGAAATTCTAAGTGCTGGCCCAACGTTTGGCGAGCTTGCCAAGGGTAAGGGGCCTGTAGCAAGCGCCATGATTGAGTTTGTTTCAGCAAATCCCACGGGTCCATTGCATGTTGGTCATGGCCGCCAAGCTGCTCTAGGCGATGCTTTGGCAAATTTATTAGCCACTCAGGGTATTAATGTGCATCGTGAGTTTTATTACAACGATGCTGGTGTGCAGATAGCTAATCTTGCTTTGTCTGTTCAGGCACGCTTACAGGGTTTAAAGCCTGGTGATATCCAGTGGCCGGAGCAGGCCTATAACGGTGAATATATTGCCGATATTGCTGCAGCATATAAGGCAGATATTGGTTATCGCTCTGATCTATCTGAGCAAGAGCAAGTTGAGGCGATTAGGCACTTTGCCGTGACGTATTTGCGTAATGAGCAAGATATTGATCTAAAAACTTTTGGCGTCAAGTTTGACTGCTATTACCTAGAGTCCTCTTTGTATACCGATGGCAGTGTAGGGCAGATTGTTCAAGACCTGCAGGGTATTGGCAAAACCTATGAATCTGAGGGAGCCCTGTGGTTAAAAACCACGGACGATGGTGATGATAAAGATCGTGTCATGCGCAAAACAGACGGGAGCTTTACCTATTTTGTGCCTGATGTGGCATATCACGCTAGCAAGTGGCAGCGTGGCTTTGAAAAGGTTATTAACGTTCAAGGTAGCGACCATCATGGGACTATTGCCCGTGTGCGTTCCGGTCTACAAGGTGTTGCTCAAAAGCGTGGTTGGGAAATTCCAAAAACCTATCCAGAATATGTTTTACATAAAATGGTTACCGTGATGCGTCATGGTGAGGAAGTCAAAATCTCTAAGCGCGCTGGTTCCTATGTCACCGTTCGAGACTTGGTAGAGTGGTCTGGTGGTATTACGCCTGAGATGGATGCTGATCAACGTGCACTCGCATTACAACGTGGTCGTGATGCTGTGCGCTTCTTTTTAATCTCACGCAAAGCTGATACTGAATTTGTTTTTGATATTGATTTGGCGCTGCAGCAAAATGATGAAAATCCCGTGTTTTATGTGCAATATGCACATGCGCGGATATGCTCAATATTGCAACAGTGGGGTGGAAGCGCTGAGGACTTAAAGCATGCCGACTTGTCTTTGCTACAAAGCAAAGCCTCTGATCATTTATTGCGCCGCCTAGCGGAGTATCCAGAAGTGTTGACGGATGCGGCCGCTGAGTTGGCGCCACATGCTTTGGCCTTCTACCTTCGTGATTTGGCTGGCGATTTCCATACTTTTTACAACGCTGATCGTGTATTGGTGGATGATCAGGCTTTAAAGTTAGCTCGCTTGGCGCTTTTATCGGCCACTCGTCAAGTCCTAGAAAATGGCTTAAAACTGCTTGGGGTATCCGCACCTGCGAAGATGTAATGTGCAGATCATGAAGTGAAAATGTAAGATGAGGACATGATGAAAAAACCGAATCAACAAACTGGCTTCATGAAGGGCAATAGCTCCGAGTACGGCGGGACTATTCTCGGCTTTATTGTTGGTTTGGGTGTTGGACTTGGCATTGCCTTTGTCATTGCTTTTTACCTTTCTAAAAATACCCCCCAAGAAAGACCGGGCGTAAGAGCGCCCAATCTTCCTTTGACTATCAAATCTGGCCCCGCTCCCGCTGAGGGTGAGGCCCCAGCACCGGCAGGGCCCGTGGATTTAAATAAGCAATTACAGGGCAAATCTTCCGCTGCATCTGCAGCCAGTTCTTCTGATCCGATTGGTGATTTAGTAAGGGGTAAAAAATC
>CAIYZI010000577.1 GCA_903930665.1 uncultured beta proteobacterium | reverse complement strand
TGACCAAACATTCTTACGAATAAAGTTGGTTGTAGCATCAGGCATAGCAACATAGTCCAAATCAGCAGCCATCTTCTTGCCGTCTTTGAAACCGTAGTCAAAGAATTTCAATACTTCAGCAGCACTAGCCTTGTTTTCAGGATTCTTATAAATCACAATAAAGGTTGCACCAGTGATAGGCCAAGCAGCAGCGCCAGATGCATTGGTGATGAATGTATTCATGCCCGGGTATTTAGACCAGTCTGTACCAGCTGAAGCAGCAGCAAAGGCGCTAGCCGTTGGGATGACAAATTTTTCATCGGCATTTTTCATCTGCGTGAAGCTCATATTATTTTTCTTGGCATATGCGTACTCAACGTAGCCAATTGAATTTTTAATACGAGATACGTTAGCAGCAACACCTTCGTTACCCTTGCCGCTTACCGTTGAAGCTGCAGGCCACTTCACAGCAGCACCAAAACCTACCGCATCTTTCCAAGTCTTGTTCACTTTGGATAGGTAGTTTGTAAAGATTGCTGTAGTACCAGAACCATCGGCACGGGTAACTACGGTGATGTCACCAGCAGGAATTTGTACGCCTGGGTTTAACAAAGCAATACGCTTGTCATTCCAGTTGGTAATAGTGCCCATGAAAATATCAGACAGAACGTCGCTGGACAATTTCAATTGACCTGGCTTAATGCCTTCCACGTTCACCACAGGAACTACACCACCAATAATGGCTGGAAATTGAACCATGCCACCAGCCTCGAGATCTTCAAAGCTCATTGGCGCATCAGTTGCACCAAAGTCTACTGTTTTTGCTTTAATTTGTTTAATACCACCACCAGAGCCAATAGATTGGTAATTCAAGCTATTGCCAGTTTTGGTTTTGTAAGCTTCCGCCCATTTGGCAAGTACCGGATAGATAAAGGAAGATCCTGCACCAGTAATTTCAGCAGCAAATGCGGTTTGGGTAAGTGAAATAGCGCCAATTACTAACGCTTTTTTCAAGAAAGATTTCATGTATTCATCCTCAATAATGATCGCCAAGATGCGATATCCAAACGATACGATGACAACATGACATCTTTGTGACAGTTAAACAACCTTCGCCTCAGAACACGCTTTTAGGGGGGGGCGATAAGCCTCTATCCCCTCCCTTATACCCCAATGCCCTCTATTTTCTTGCTATTTAAGCAGTAGGAATGAGATTGGCAATGCTTTTAGCGGCGTTCAGGCCAACATCGGCATTTTGAGTCTCCACCATGACACGCAGTACAGGCTCAGTTCCAGATGCCCGAATAAGCACCCTGCCAATATCTTTGAGATCACCTTCGACTTTAGCAATTTGCTTTAAAAGAGCCTCATCAGACTTCCAAGTGTATCCTTGCTTAAAACGCACGTTTAAGAGGGTCTGAGGGAAAATTTTGACGGAGTCTAATAGCTCAATGAGGCTCTTCTTACTTTGGCTGATGGCAGCAAGTACTTGTAACGCAGCAATCGTTCCATCACCAGTAGAGTGGCGATCCAAGCAGAGTAAATGCCCTGAACCTTCCCCACCAATTAGCCAACCTTTTTCTTTGAGCAATTCCAAGACATAACGATCGCCTACGTTGGCTCGCTCAAATTCAAGGCCCAAGTTTCTAATAGCATTTTCAATTGCAAGATTGGTCATCAAAGTGCCAACAATTCCGCCTACCGGCTGACCACGATCTTTGCGTTCTTTTGCTAAGACATACAATAGTTCGTCACCGTTAAATAAGCGTCCGCTGGCGTCAACCATCTGAAGACGATCGGCATCACCATCCAAGGCAATTCCCAAATCAGCGCCAACCTCTTTTACCTTAGCAATTAAAGCCGCCGGAGCAGTTGCGCCACATGCATCATTAATGTTGCGGCCATCAGGTTTCACTCCAATAGAAATTACCTCAGCACCCAATTCATGAAATACATGAGGCGCTGTGTGATAGGCGGCACCGTTAGCGCAATCGACCACCAACTTCATCCCGCGTAAATTTAACTCCCCTGGAAAAGTGGATTTACAGAATTCAATATATCGCCCCGCCGCATCATCTAAGCGGTAGGCTTTACCCAATTTCTCCGAGCTAACGCAACCCATCGGTTTTGCTAGCTCAGCCTCGATTGCTAGTTCAACTTCGTCGGTTAACTTATCTCCATTTGCCGTGAAGAATTTAATACCGTTATCTTGATAGGGATTATGTGAGGCGGAGATAACAACACCACCCGATAAACGCAGTGCCTTAGTAAGGTAAGCAATGCCAGGGGTTGGCATCGGTCCACATAGTTGCACATCTACACCAGCCGCCGCATAACCAGCCTCTAGCGCAGCCTCTAGAAGATATCCAGAAATACGCGTATCTTTACCAATCAATACCTTGCAGCGGGTGCCTGCTTTGGCATTGCGACTCAACACTACTCCAGCCGCATAACCAAGCCGCATGATGAATTCAGGAACAATCGGAAATTTCCCTACTTCTCCGCGGATGCCATCAGTACCAAAGTATTGTTTTTTCATAGGACTCATTATAAAACTTGCAGATATTGAAGCATTAATAATGCGGCCTGCATTAGATCCAATTAGGCCTGAACAGCTTCCCAGAGCTTTAAAGCATCAACGGTCTCAGGAACATCGTGAACCCGCACTATCTTTGCATGACGATCGGCCGCCATCAGTGCCCCAGCAATACTAGGCGCCAAACGCTCATCAGCCTCTCGACCAGTGATCTTTCCCAACATAGATTTACGAGACATTCCCGCTAAAACGGGATAACCTAGCTCTGAAAAAGCGTCAAATTCCGCGAGCATTTGGAGGTTATGGGTCAGACTCTTACCAAAACCAAAGCCAGGATCAATAGCGATGCGTTCATGGTCGACGCCTTGAGCCAAGAGAACATCGGTACGCTCTTTGAGAAATAGCATTACCTCGGCAATAAGGTCGGCATATTGAGGGTTAAATTGCATCGTCGATGGATCGCATTGCATATGCATTAAAACAATACCGCAATCAGAACTTTCCAAAACAGCGTTTACGGCGCCATCTTGTCTTAAGGCCCAAATGTCATTGACACAATCCACACCAGCATGAAGAGCTTGACGCATGGTCTCTGCTTTGTAGGTATCAATCGAAAGCGCCACCCCACAATCCTTTAGTACACTAATGACAGGCAGTACCCGATCTAACTCTTCTTGCAAGGCAACTGGTGTTGCACCAGGCCTAGTAGATTCCCCACCAATATCGATGATGTCTACACCATCCTTAATCATCCTCTCAGCTTGGGCAACAGCATTACCAGCATCTATAAACTTTCCCCCATCTGAAAAGGAGTCAGGGGTTGCATTCAAAATCCCCATAACGAGAGGTCTCTTGCGTTTACTAAAGTCAAAAAGAAAACGCCCGCAACGCCATGTTGCGGGCTGAATTTGCTTATTCATGAATCGCGTGGATTATGAAATATTAAGCTGTTGCTGGGGCGCTATCAGGTGCAGGCCCGGGTGTACCGCCAGCAGAATTACCAAAAGTTGTTGCGGGTGGTGGCTTAGGACCGCGCGGAGGACGTCCTTCCATAATGTCGGTAATCTGCTCAGCATCAATGGTCTCCCACTCAAGCAATGAAGCAACCATCGCCTCAACCTTGTCGCGATTTTGCTCCAGAATGGATCTAGCAAGAGCGTATTGACTATCAATCAATGCACGAATTTCCGCATCTACTTTTTGCTGAGTTAGTTCTGAAACTGTTTTGGAGCTTGTATGACCAAACATGCTTTCAGATTCGGTATCCACATAAACCATGGTACCCAAACTATCACTCATACCGTAACGCGTCACCATATCGCGAGCCATTTTAGTGGCACGTTCAAAGTCATTTGAAGCACCAGTACTCATGGAATGCAAGAACACCTCTTCAGCAGCACGGCCACCAAACAAAATCGCCAACTCTTCCAACATGCGATCTTTATAAAGATTGACGCGGTCAAACTCAGGCAGCTGCCAAGTCACGCCCAAGGCCATACCGCGAGGCATGATGGTTACCTTATGTACGGGGTCAGCCTTTGGTAATACTTTTGCGACAACAGCATGGCCAGACTCGTGATAAGCAGTATTACGACGCTCCTCTTCACGCATCACAGCAGACTTACGCTCAGGACCCATGTAGATTTTGTCTTTAGCATCTTCGAAGTCCTGCATTTCTACCAGGCGTTTATTACGACGCGCAGCAAACAAGGCCGATTCGTTGACCAGATTAGCCAAGTCTGCACCGGAAAATCCAGGCGTGCCGCGAGCCAAAATGTCAGCCTTCACATCCGGTGCGATCGGTACCTTGCGCATATGCACGTTTAAAATCTGCTCACGACCACGAATATCGGGCAAGCCAACTGTCACCTGACGGTCAAAACGACCGGGGCGCAGCAAGGCTTTGTCAAGCACGTCAGCGCGGTTGGTTGCGGCGATGACGATCACGCCTGAATTGGGCTCGAAACCGTCCATCTCCACCAGCATCTG
>CAIYZI010000576.1 GCA_903930665.1 uncultured beta proteobacterium | reverse complement strand
CCCGACCAGAAATATATGAAAATTTATCTGTCCCAGACGTGCTTTTGGGCGGACATCACGCTAAAATAGCGGATTGGCGTCGGCATCGGTCTTTAGAACTGACGTTAAGGCAAAGGCCTGATTTAATTGAATCGGCTCGCGCCAAAGGGTTGCTAACCCGAGAAGATGAGCAATTTCTTCGATCTCTTTGAGGGCGAATTGAGGGTTTAGTTTTTTGGTTTAGTGAAATTGTTTTAACTGCATCCTCTGTCTGGTCCGTTGATGAATGTCTCGGGATTAAACGCTGACAAGATGTTTAAGGATTGAAAAATGAATTTAATTGAAAAAATTGAGCAAGAAGAAATTGCTCGCTTAAGCGCTAACAAAACTCTTCCAAGTTTTGCACCTGGTGACACAGTAATTGTTGGCGTAAACGTAGTTGAAGGTACACGTAAGCGTACCCAGGCGTTTGAAGGCGTCGTGATTGCTAAACGCAATCGTGGACTAAATTCCAGCTTTATCGTTCGCAAGATTTCATCTGGCGAGGGTGTAGAGCGTACATTTCAAACTTACTCACCATTGATCGCTAGCATTGAAGTTAAGCGTCGCGGTGATGTACGTCGTGCTAAGTTGTACTACTTGCGCGAGCGTTCAGGTAAGTCTGCACGTATTAAAGAAAAGCTTCCTGCTCGTAAAGTGGTTGCTGCTCCTGCTCCTGCTGCAGAGTAATTGCTGCTTAAAGCGAATAAGAGGGCGGCCTAGGTCGCCTTTTTTATTGCCCTAAAATAGAACCATGTCCAAGACTGCTCAAGTTGAAGATCAAGATTTAAATCTCGCTGCGCCACCGGGCTTCGATGCGCAGGCTATTCCCGTCGTTGCAGATTGCGCAGATCAAACTCGGGTTTTAGCTAATGCGCTGGATCCTATCATGTTGAAAAAGCGTTTCCAGTCACCCCCTCAGTGGCAACCAGAAATCACCGATGAGAATCGACAGGTTATAGCAGCCGATATCATTGCAAAGCGCCACGCGCTTGGCAAAGTAACCCACGCTGCCGTTTTAATTCCTTTATTGTTAAAACCTGATGGGCTCTCTGTTTTATTAACCCAAAGAACAGAGCATTTGCGGGATCATGGTGGTCAAATTAGCTTTCCTGGAGGCCGTATGGATTCAGAAGATGCCAACTCCTATGACACCGCTTTGAGAGAGAGTGAAGAAGAAATTGGTCTATCTCGGGACCAAGTGGAGATTATTGGGCAGTTACCGGAATATTTGACTGTTTCTGGCTACAGCGTTATTCCCATTGTGGGATTAGTAAAACCTCAGGCAGAATACGCCCTAGACCATTTTGAAGTGGCGGATGTTTTTGAAGTGCCTTTACGTTTCTTGATGGACCCAGCGAATCATCAGATTCGGGTTTGGGAGACCGAGCAGGGCAGTCGTCGTTTTTATTCCATGCCATATGAAGATCATTTCATATGGGGTGCAACTGCAGGCATGTTACGTAACCTTTATCATTTATTAAAAGTATGACTTTCTTTTCTATTCTCTTTGCCCTCATTGCTGAGCAATATCGCCCAGTAACCGCTAATCATTGGATTGCGCGTTTAAGTGCCCGCTGGCTCGACTGGGTTGCTGGTGAGTTTGGCGGCAAAACCGAAGAGGGTGCAAGTCCAGTAGGTGCACGTATGGCCTGTATGGTGGCGTTCATTTTGCCTACATTCTTGGTTTTTGTGATTTACGTTACCTGTATGTTGACCTACCCAATTTTGGGTTTCTTATGGAACGTATTCATTGCCTATTTGTTCTTTGGTTTTAGGCAGTTTAGCCACTCCTTTACTTTGGTGCACGAGGCCATTCAGAATCATGATTTACCTGCTGCGCGCCTTGCTTTAGCTCAATGGTATGGCTCGGAATTAGATGTCACTAATTTGAGTGAGAAAGAAGTGATTTCTTTAGCGTTAGAGCGTGCGATTATCGGTTCGCATCATCATGTATTTGGTGTGCTCTTTTGGTTCTTAATGCCAATGGGCCCTGCTGGTGTTGTTTTATATCGCTTGGCCGATACAGCTGCTCAACGTTGGTCAGAAAAAGGTGACTTTAATCTGAGTGAAGCTGCTCGTCATTTCTTCTATGTATTGGATTGGATTCCAGCCCGTATTACTGCGATGGGCTTTGCCATCGTTGGCAACTTCGAAGGTGCGATTTATGCCTGGCGTTATCTCACTCAAAAGTGGTCGGACTCATTGTCGGCTGTCATTCTTGCGGCTGGTAGTGGTGCCTTGGGTGTTCGTTTAGGCGAACCCTTGAGTGAGCCAGATAGTGATGAGGCTTTACGTATGGCTGAGGCTGGTGAGCCTTTGATATATGAAGTAGGTCTTGAACCCACTGAGCGCACTATGCGTTCTGCAATTGGCTTGGTCTGGCGCTTAGTTATTGCTTGGATGGCTTTATTGCTAATGCTGACCATCGCTGTTTGGCTTGGCTAATTCCTTGAATTTGCGTATCTGCTGTTTTTGAGTCAGAACGTAATTGCTTAAATAGCGCCAGTCTTTCTGGCGCTATTTCATTTCTGGCAACAGCATCACGCACTGCGCAATCAGGCTCAGATTGATGTGCGCAATTATGAAATCGACATTTGCCTAGATAGTCTTTAAATTCTCGGAAGGCATGTTCTAGCTCACTTACTGACATGTGGGCCAAACCAAATTCTTGGAATCCTGGTGAATCAATTAGGGCGCCTAGCTTCCCGTCATCGCCACGACCCCAAGACTCAGGTAATTCAAAATAACGGCAGGCTGTTGTTGTGTGTTTGCCAGTGTCAAGCCTAACGGAATATTCTTGCGTTAAGGCTGCAGCATTCGGAACCCAGGCATTCAATAGGCTAGATTTACCCATGCCAGATTGACCAACAAACACAGAAACTTTTCCTCTGATGGCTGGCCGCAATGCTTCGATGGAGGCGTTATCAAACTTTGCCGACACCTCAGTAACGGGATAGCCCATACGTTTATATGGCTCGATGATTTGACGGGCATGAGCCAAGTTATCTTTAAGATCAGATTTATTTAATAGGATATGCAAGCCAATTTGATTTGTCTCGGCAGCAACTACTGCTCTGCCTAAAAGATCTGGAGAGAAAGCCGGTTGGGTGGCAAGAACAACCAAGATTTGATCAACGTTTGATGCGATTAATTTGCTTTTAAAGGCATCAGATCGATACAGTAAATTTTCTCTTGGCTCAATGTGAATAATGCGCGCTTGATCGGCAGAGGTCATCTCCAAAAGCATGCGATCTCCTACGGCGCCGATATGCTGCTTGGCTGGAGTGCTGACCTGGATGAGTTCGCCTACTGGGGATTCATTTCCAGAGCTATCTTTTTCCAATCGTTGGGCTAAGTAATGCCTTCCATAAGAGGCGGTTAGCAGGGCACGAAATTGCTCCATAAGGGTTTTAAATGTGCCGCTGTAAATTGGCTATCCGCAAAGGAGCTGGCGGATGGGAACTGTAGAAGGCTGTATAAATTGGATCCGGCGTCAGCGTAGAAGCATTATCTTGATAGAGCTTTACCAATGCAGAAATTAAATCTTTTGCTGAAGACTTATTGGCGGCAAAGCCATCCGCTTCATATTCATGTTTACGTGAGGCAAAGCTGCTCAAAGGTGTAAAGAAGAAGCCAAAGACTGGAGACACTAGCATGAATAGGGCAAGCGCCAATCCACCGTTATAACCATTCGGGTCGGGCATGACGCCTAAGTCTGCATAAAACCATCCTTTAGTGCTAATCCACCCAAGCAATGCAAACATTGCAAAGCTTAGAGCAAAAGATACCAATAAACGTTTACGAATGTGATTGCACTTGAAATGACCTAGCTCATGCGCTAAAACTGCCTCAACTTCACCAGGATTGAGTTTTTCAATAAGGGTATCAAAAAAGACAATTCTTTTGGCTTTGCCCATACCTGCAAAAAATGCATTGCCATGGGCACTACGCTTGCTGCCATCCATCACAAACAAACCTTGGCTAGCAAAATCACAACGCTTCAATAGCGCCTCAATCTGAGTTTTTAGTGGACCATCTTCTAGTGCTGCAAATTTATTAAACAAGGGGGCTATAAAAGTGGGAAAAATCCACTGCATTAAAAGACTAAATACAGTTAATAATGCCCAGGCCCAAAGCCACCAAAGATCGCCTGCCTTGGCCATCAAACTTAAAATTGCCCAAAGTAAAGGTATGCCAATTACTCCACCCAGAGCTAGACCTTTGAGCATATCAATAAAAAACAAGGCTTTACCCATGCGATTAAAGCCAAAACGTTCTTCTAGATGAAATTGCTTATACCAAGCGAATGGGAGATCAATGGCTCCAGTAATTAACATAATGGCGGCAAGCAATGCAATTTGCTGGGTAATGCCTTCACCCAGCCATTGCACTAGGGTGATATTCAAAATTTGTAGTCCACCCATCAGAGTAAAGGCGATCAATACAATGGCACTAACACCATTCTCTAAAATACCCAGTCTTAATTTAGCGGTTGTGTAGTCGGCGGCTTTTTGATGCTCTGCCAAGGTAATTTTTTCAGCAAACTCTAGGGGCACCTGATTACGGTGAATGGCAATATGGCGAATTTGACGTTGGGCTAGCCAATGGCGAATACCAAAGCTGGAT
>CAIYZI010000575.1 GCA_903930665.1 uncultured beta proteobacterium | reverse complement strand
CAGCGGGTTCTCGCGGCCGTTAAGATTTTGCTAAGGCTTCGATTTCAATTTGAATTTTGCAAACGATGAATATGAAATGCACTTTCCAAATTTCACGTTTATTTGTTTGCAAAGTAAAAAAGATTTTAATAGAGTTGAGTCTGCAGTGCCAATTTCTTTCGATCGCATATGCGGAATGACGAGAAATCAAAAAGCAGGCCTTGGTTTATTCCAAGGCTGGCTGGAGTAAGCAGGACAGTAATTAAGAATCCCTAAGCTATATAACTTGAGGGATTTATTGAAAAGAATCAACCGCGTACTGCGGTGTGATATTTTGCCTAAAAAAACACAAACGACGGCTGTGCTAGCAGCCTCCCTCGTTTAATTCAAATTTTAATTGATAACGACCTTTTCATTTTTTTTGAAAAAGGACGGGCGAAATCATGTCGCCAATTTATTAGCAAAGAAGTCAACAGCAATGGACATCACGCCCTTGGACTTCGACTCAGACCTAAACACAATCACCGAAACGATCACGGGCAAATTTGATCGCACCCATTTTTTTACAAAGAAATGATTATGTATTACTTAGCTTCTGATTCAGTAGCAACCTCGTTTTCAAAATGCTTTGCCCTCGGCCCCAAGGGGTCTGGGGCAACTCACGCTCGGGCGCAAAATACTTTTATTCAATTTGAAGCATTTTGTAAAGCTAAGCAATTTGGATGCGTGCGTCCAGACACCATCACTGCAAAACAGGCGAGGCAATTTATAGAACATCGGATCGCACATGGGATTGCCAAAAGAACACTCCAAAATGAGATCAGTCATGTGCGGCGCGCAATGCGTGGTGCCGGTAGAAATTTGGGCGATATTCACAGGTCTGATCATCCATTCTCCAATCGGCGGTGCGGTCTTGAAAGGGCTTCGCGTAAGTCTTATAAAGCGCCCTGTTCGATGGCGGCGTATGAGAGCGCCATTGAAAATGGATCGGACGGTTTGGAACATGTGCTGCGCTTACAAAAGGTATTGGGATTGCGCGCCCAAGAGGCAGTGATCGCTGGAAATCTGTCGCAATGGGTAACTCAATTTCATAAAACAGGCCCAAACAATACATCCCACTTGCTACTCACTTTTGGCACCAAAGGGGGCCGCCCGCGCCACATCCGGGTTCACCCGCACCACTTGGATGAGGTTAGGCAGGTTGTGCTAGAAGCGCATGCGTATAAGCAGGTACATGGTCACATCATTAAGGCAAAAAACTTAAAGAAAGCTATGCGGAAATATCACAATGAAATGACTGCTTTAGGCTTGACGGGAGATAACTCTGGCCATGGCTTGAGACGATTGTTTGCTTGGCAACAATTCAAAGATTACTTGGCCTCAGGGCTATCCGAACAAGGGGCTTTAGCGAGTTTGTCAATGGACCTAGGGCACGGCGAGGGTCGAGGCAGATGGGTGAAAAATAATTATTTATGCGGCATGTTGGAGGGCGGGCGTAATCATGGCTAAGGTTTTTGGCATGGGGATGCGTGTGGGTGAAAAATACGAAGCTAGGCATGTTTATCCTGGTGATTGGCAAATTGTGCGCCTCAAGCGAATTGACAAAGTAAAGCCTGAGCCTGAAATTGATGCGCCTTACTGCGTTCTGTTAGATGCCAACTTGTGCAGAATAGTCAAGGGCAAGTTTGCCAAAAAGGGGCATAAAGTTCAGGTAATCATTGAAAAGCTCTTGCGTTCAGTTGATGAGGCTACGGCTAAAAAAATACAGCCAGTAGCAATAGGAAATTTATTTAAGACTGGTTCAGGGGGCGCCCAACTGGTAGGTGAGCATGTTGATCCGCAATGGGTTTATAAGGCTATAGAGCTTTGCGGCCCTAGTTTAGTCCGAATTATGCCTCATGCCCAAGTGGAGCCCCCCATAGAAATTTATCGAATTAAGTTGGATAAAGATCTGGCAATTCAGATTCTGAAGACCTGCGCACAAGGCAATGAAACCATGCAACAGACTGTTTCAAAAGTGTTGAACTACCTTATCAATATTCAATAAGATCAAAGCGATTACTTTGGCAAGATGGACCTAATTTTTTTGCCTTTTTTAAATTAAAAAAGTGACAATGCTGTTTTAATGAAAATAATAACTAAAAAATACATGCAGACAAAGGGGTTTGGTTTTTTAAAAAATAGTGACGCATTTTTTTGATTGGGATCCCCTTATCAATCAGATCGTTGTCAATCAAATCGTGCAGGCTTGGATGAGTGGGAATCCGATTGCATTTGAAGCTGTCATATTTTTTAATGGGGGGTATTGGCGATGCCTTCTGACTTATCCTTCATACCGTGACCGACCAATCCCCCATTCGCCCTCGCCGTATCGCTCACTTAGATATGGACGCCTTTTTTGCCTCGGTGGAGTTATTGCGCTACCCCCAACTTAAAGACTTGCCAGTCGTTATTGGCGGCAGAGGTCATGCCACAACAAAAGAGATATTTGCCAAGATTTTGGAAAGTGAGCCGCAGTGGGATGACTTTCGACCCCGCAAGATTCCCCTGCGGTTTTTTCCAAGGCTTTCAAGCTATGTGGGGCGAGGCGTCATTACCACCGCCACTTATGCCGCCCGCCAATTTGGAGTGGGTTCTGCCATGGGGCTCATGAAAGCGGCTAAGTTATGTCCAGATGCCATCTTGCTACCCGTTGATTTTGAGCGTTATCGCCATTACTCAAGGCTCATGAAGGACACTGTTGCCGAGATTGCTCCTGTCATCGAAGATCGGGGATTAGATGAAGTCTATATTGACTTTACTGATGTGCCCGGGGTGCAGCGTAATGGCGGTCATACATT
This sequence comes from uncultured beta proteobacterium, assembly GCA_903930665.1. Classification (GTDB taxonomy): domain Bacteria; phylum Pseudomonadota; class Gammaproteobacteria; order Burkholderiales; family Burkholderiaceae; genus Polynucleobacter. Next base: position 691 of record CAIYZI010000575.1, on the reverse strand, counting down.
AGCTAGAGTCATTCAGATGACAGTATTTAGTAATACTGGACTTACCTGCTCGATTGGGGTGGCCCCCAATAAGCTCCTTGCCAAAATTGCTAGCGAAATGAACAAACCCAATGGCATTTGTGTTTTAGAACAATCCGATATAGAGGACAAAATCTGGCAATTGCCCTGTCGCAAAATCAATGGCCTAGGCCCCAAGTCAGCAGAAAAGCTGGCTAAGCATGGCATTGCCACCATTGGGCAATTAGCCGATGCAGATCCCATCTGGCTCATGCAAGAGTTCGGTAAAAGCTATGGCACTTGGCTTTATGAAAGCGCGCATGGCCGCAATGATGATCCAGTGGTATCCAGGGGTGAGCCTGTCAATATGAGTCGGGAAACCACTTTTGAGAGGGATTTGCATCCCAAGCGAGATCAAGCAATCCTAGGGCCCATATTGACTAACTTGTGTGAACGCTTATCGCAAGACTTAAAAACCAAAGGCTATTTGGGTAAGACGATTGGCATTCGGGTGAGGTATGGGAACTTTCAGTCGATTACCAGAGATCTGACAATTGATGCACCAACGAATGAAACAAGCCTAATACGTCAGGCTGCGGGGCAATGCCTAAAACGCATTGATCTTCATCGCAGTTTAAGATTGTTGGGGGTCAGAGCGAGCAATCTTCAAAAAATTGATGGTGCTGGGCAAAGT
>CAIYZI010000574.1 GCA_903930665.1 uncultured beta proteobacterium | reverse complement strand
TCTTACTGCCACTGTCCGCGCCTAATACCTTGTCGGTAGAGTCAGCAGGGTGTTGCATGGCTTCTAAAGTGTCATTTCCCTCTTTATAGGCATTGGACTTTTAATTGCTCAACCCGTCTGGTGCGGGTGAGCGAAGCATCAGACGAAGTAGGCGCAAAAGTGGCTCTCCCCGCGTTTGCGCCATCGGAATTTCTTGAACAATCAGTGCAACTATTTTTGTCCGCTCCCAATCTTGAACGAGAACGTATAGGTCGAGATTGCGTATCAAAGGATTGTGTCGCACCCCACACCTTTGAATCGGACATCCTATTTTCATTACACTGTTTGTAATCATTTACTATGGAGCAACGCTCATTGACATTAGCGCCACATTGATAACGGTTCAGGTTTTCACACTCCTTGAATGCTATGACTCAAATTTGCGCTAGATAAGTTCATATTGAGAATATTTCGGAAAGAATCTTTATGCCAACACACGGAGCACATTGGGATGCCTTTTATGGCGATCAATTTAATGCCGAAGAGACGGTGAGTCACTGTATTCAAAATGGTCAGTTAGTCGATCGGCATGACTGCATAGATGTCGTAAATGGCACGGAACGAGCAGAAACGGTATTTTGCATACGGAACGGGAAAGGCCCAGTCTTCGAGGATATGCTTATCGTTACCGATACCCCGGAGCAGGTCAATCAATTTTTTAGTGGCTACCCCATGATTCGAGATGGAATTTTCTGCCAAGTCGAAATTGAAAAAATCTTGCCATGGGAATACGCTATCGAGGCTTGGATTCAGGCGCACATCTTATCTTGCAACGTATCGATTACCTACTTTGATACGCGCTTTTACGCTGCAGGTGCCTTACTCAAGGCAGGGCAAATCTCGGACATTGTGCTTTCAGGCTTGGCTTATTCGCTTGCGCCTTGCGCCCAATCGGCGATCGATATGAGCTCGGGCGCTCTTTTTGAAATGGAACGTCAGCGCAGGATCAATGATGGGGAAACGGGAGAAGGTATTAATCGGCCCGTGCAAGTGGTGCTCAGTGGGATGGCCGCATTTTTACCAAGAGAAGGTGAGCAATCAAGTGATGCCGAATTTCGGGGGGTCATCCAAGCCATTAGCCAATTTAAACATCGGGAACTGAGCATTTATCGGCTCGATGTAACCATTGCTCGTCACGATGATGTGGCCTTTGATTTTCCAATTTATGTCACAGAGCATGTTTTGAATGGATATGTTCCTCGACCGGGGGAGGATGTTCAAGGGGTGATGTGGATGCAAGGATATTTGGCAAATCATTTTTCAAGCTAAGCGGGGTACGTCGAGTATCCCAAGCCTAGGCAAAATGCGCATGCCCTGCGCTTTCGTTATTGGCATAAGTTAGTCAATTACCGAAGGCGGGGTCTGCGAATCATTGGGGCGACTGTTATCCCCATGGGGGTAATCCAAGGGTTTAACCCCCTCCAAAAGCACCTTTAAGCGCTCTTTAAGGGTCGATTAACTTAATTTCCATATTTATCACCATATAGGCATATACTGATCGAACTCGCTTAATAATTGATCGATCAAATGATTACTTGCCGTCTTTCCACCATTTTGGGTGCCCGCCGCATCAAGGTGTCCGATGTCTGCCGTGCTACTGGGATTGCCAGAGCTACCCTAGATCGCTATTACTACGATCGGGTCAATAGCTTTGATCGAGAAGTTCTCACTAAACTTTGTGACTACCTGCAAATCGAGCCAGGTGAGTTGATTGCTAAAGTGGAGCAAGGTGATCTTTTTAGCAGCCCCTCTAACGAACAAGTGAGGCTCGCATGAACGAACGGGATATGAAGCTGCTATTGGATAACCAAGCACTCAAAAAAGTTCAAGTGCATTACGGAGTGATGTCTCAAGGCTACATGATTGTGGCTGATGGCAAACCTTTGGAAACGAACAAGAAAGAAACCCGCGAATTTAAAACTTTGGATGCGGCGGCCAAACTCTTATTTAAATTGGGAATTGCTGATTTTGCTGTCAAGTTAAAAACGACTGGCTAATACGCTCGATGATTGAAACGCCCCATGGAAACAAAACCTCAATTTTTAATACAGCTTGAATCTGGGGGTATTTTTGCCTTTCGTATTACGAGCGAAAGGATGGGGGTCATTGGAGCAGAGGGATTTTGGGGGTTAGAAGAGCGTCCTCTCACCCGGATGCTCGAAAAAGACATACTGGCCTGGCAACGAATATATGAGCGGGCTTGCTCAGAGGGCTTATTTTATGCCCCAGATATTGAGCTTGATTGGGAGATGCTGCATCAAAATGGCCTATATTTAGCTCGTCGCATCAAGGATCAATTGGGTGACGAGGTACATATTTTTTATGAAAGGCCGACTGAGGATCCTGATTCAGCCTGGGGTATTCGTTATGAAATACTATTAGATGGCAAGATGATTGAATCTACCCCATCTAAAAATACGAACTTCTCAGATGAAATCAATTACCTTGGAAGAAGCCTTTATTCTCGGTGGTATCAAGGTGACGAAATTTTTCAAGGTCTCGTCCATGAACAAGTACGGCTAGGAAGTAATCCGTTTATTGTTGTAGTGAACGTCGATAATTGGGACAGCGATCGCGTAAACCGCCGTATATTTCTAACGGAGAGTTTCTCCACACAAAATCTTGCGAATACTTTTGCTAAAGATCTTTCAAAATCATTGCTGGAGCATCAACTTGCGCAAGAGGAATCCCCTGGAAAGCCTTGGGTTTTACCTCCGGAATTTAGCAAATACAGTTTAGGAAACCCTAAGCGAGGCGCCACATTAACGAGCGTGCTGACGGAGGAGTTTGAAACGATTACCGGGGAGGAGCATGTTTTGAAGCATGTCACCACCAGGGTTATCCAGTGCGATGGAAATGCGATTGTGGGCAAACCATTATTTGATTTTATTAATGAAGACGTTGATTTGGGGCGCTACTTTTCGCAAGTTGGGAAATTTCTTAATGGACAAGCGGAACGCCCGACACCCCTCATAAATTATTAATTTCACCATTAGGCATTACAGGCTCACCAGGTGAACCTTTTCATTATCAAACTATCTAAGTTATTAGCATTATCAGCAATCCATCAAGACCGACCCTTTTGAACCTACAGCCTATGTAAAAAAATATAGGAACCACCATGCCCATCGCCCAAACTATCCTCAATCAGCGCGTCCCCATCAAAATCTGGACCAATGATGTGGATGAGAAATCCAAGGAGCAGCTCTCCAACATTGCTTCCATGCCTTTTATCCACCACCATGTAGCAGCCATGCCAGATGTACATTTGGGTATTGGTGCCACCATTGGTTCGGTGATTCCGACTTATAAAGCAGTAATTCCAGCGGCGGTTGGCGTTGATATTGGTTGCGGCATGCTCGCCTGCCGCCTTTCATTAACGGGCAATGACATTGATGAAAAATCCTTAACTAAGGCTTTTGATCAAATTACTAAAGATGTGCCCGTGGGACGCGGTCAACACCAAAACGAACGCACTCTTGTCGATGTCGCC
>CAIYZI010000573.1 GCA_903930665.1 uncultured beta proteobacterium | reverse complement strand
TAAGGACATGAATGGATTGTAGAAGCAAGAAAGGATTTTTGCTTAAGCAGACTCCAGCTCTAAAGCCCATTGAATATGCTCAGCAACTAAGACATCCGCACCAGATAAGGCGCTCCTTAAAGTATCGCGTATTAGGGCTTTATCTTGATCAGCCACTTCAGTCGACACTAGTGCGTTCCCTAAAGCTACAGCTAAATTACGGCGCCATCTTGAATAACCAATACGACGAATCGCACTGCCAGCATGTCGTTGATCAAATTCACTTTCGGTCCAAGACCAAAGTTGTAAAAGCGTGGCCTTACCTAAACCATGGCGCTCTACAAAATCTGGCAATTCGGATCGCTTGGCAAATTTGTTCCAGGGACAAATGAGCTGGCAGTCATCGCAACCATACACACGATTTCCCATCGCCCTTCGAAACTCTACGGGAATCGCTTGAGTATTTTCAATTGTCAAATAAGAAATGCAGCGACGTGCATCCAATTGATATGGTGCGGTAATGGCTTGAGTAGGGCAAATATCTATACAAGATTGGCACGTTCCACAATGACCTTCTTCTTCCCGATCAATTGGCAAGGGCACGTCAACCAAAATCTCACCTAAGAAGAAAGTCGAGCCAGCGTCGCGATTGAGCAACAGTGTGTGCTTACCACGCCAACCAAGACCAGCCTTTCGTGCTAACTCCACTTCCATCAAGGGTGCGGAGTCTGTAAAAACTCGATAACCAAAAGTACCAATTTTTTCTTCAATCGCTTTTGCAAAATCTTGCATGCGATTGCGTAATACTTTGTGATAATCACGCCCTCTGGCATACATCGAGACTACCGCTTGTGATGGCTGAGCCAAACGTTGCCATTCACGATCAAAATCGATTTCCGGAGGAAGGTAATTCATCTTTACGCAAATTACCCTCAGAGTGCCAGGGAAAAGCAATTGAGGGTCAGAGCGTAAATTCGCATGCCGACTCATATACTCCATTTGGCCATGTCGTCCAGCTGCCAGCCATTCTTGCAGATGCTGTGGAGCCTTGCCTAAATCGGTATCGGTTACACGGAGACCATCAAAACCAAAATTTCGTGCTTGCTGACCTAGCCAATCTCGAAGATCAGACTGATTCAATAAAGGAGGATTTGGGGAAATAGACATAGGAATACAGAATGTACCGCAATAATTGAATAAACTAGGGGTTACTTAAAAAGCTACGAGCTAAAGCGCAGATCATTGGAACCTACACAATCTTTATCTCAATATCCATCTATCACTCGATATTGCAGGCAGGAAGCGAAAACCGCCTTACTTGCTAAAAATATTGGGCAGAGTTTAGGGGCTTATTTTGCATCTCATCCGCAAGCACATCTCAACCTGTCCTTAGTAGGCAATTTGGGTGCAGGCAAAACTACGTTCGCGCGTTATTTAATTCAAGGCATGGGTTATGTAGGAAGAGTAAAGAGCCCAACCTATACATTGTGCGAACCCTATCCCTTTGTCATTGACTGCCAAGATCAAACTATTCATCTAACGGCGCATCATTTTGATTTGTATCGCATGCATGACCCACTGGAGTGGCAAGAAGCGGGGTTTGCTGAGCACTTTGATGCGCCAGGATTTTGCCTGGTGGAATGGCCTGAAAAAGCAGAAGGAACTCTTCCCGCTTTTGATTTAGCGATCAACCTCACCGCCGGCAAAGAGGAATCTGAGCGCACGATCACCATAGAGAGCCTATCCAAGCAGGGTAATGCGATCATAAATAAGCTAGATAATGAGGTCTATGAGTAAGCACCCTCAAAAACCAAACCTCTCTAGAAGAAATCATCTAAAAACTTCAGCGAAGTTACTGGGTTTTGCATTGCTCTTGGGCGAAGTGGACATTGCCTGGGGTGCCAAGATATTGGGCGTTCGCATCTGGCCATCGGAAGATTACACGCGTGTCACCCTCGAGTCCGATACTCCGCTACCGATTACCCAGCAAATTCTTACTAACCCGGATCGCCTGGTTGTTGATGTCCAAGGCTTAGAGCTTAATCCCACACTCAAAGATTTGGTGGCCAAGGTAAAGCCAAACGATCCTTATGTCTCACAAATTCGCGTAGGTCAATTTCAGCCAGGGATTGTGCGTTTAGTTTTTGACCTGAAAGAACCGATTAAGCCTCAGCTATTTACGCTAGATCCAATTGCTGAGTATCAATATCGCATGGTCTTTGACCTTTATCCCGCTACCCCACCCGACCCATTAATGGAGTTGGTCAAAAATAGTGCTCATAAAGAAACTGCTTTAGTGAAATCCAATGAGGAAATCGATCTCATTGCGCAATTTGCTACTCAAAAAGAAAAAGAGGCTCCAAAAGCTCCGGTAGCACAAGCCATTCCAGATACAAAGACCCCAATTCCTTCAGTCAAATACAAACGCCTTATTACTATCGCGATAGATGCTGGACATGGAGGAGAGGATCCAGGAGCCATCGGATCCATGGGCTCTAAAGAAAAGCATGTAGTACTTTCAATTGCCAAACGCTTACGCGACAAAATTGAAGCGGAGTCTTATATGCGCCCCTTCCTCACTAGGGATGGTGACTACTTCGTGCCCCTTAATATGCGGGTACAAAAAGCACGTAGCGTGCAGGCAGATTTATTTGTTTCAATTCATGCTGACGCATTTATTGAAACCCATGCCAAAGGAGCTTCTGTATTTGCACTTTCCCAAATGGGTGCTAGTAGCACGATGGCTCGCTGGATAGCGAACAAAGAAAACGCCTCAGACTTAATTGGCGGTATTAATATCAAAACGCAAGATAGACAAGTTGCCAATCTTTTACTTGATATGTCGACCACCGCTCAAATTAAAGATTCCTTACAGGTAGGCAACTCGATCCTGCGCCAAATCGGTGGTTTTGCAGCCCTGCATAAGGGAAAAGTAGAGCAAGCGAGCTTCGCAGTCCTCAAAGCGCCTGATATCCCCTCTATCCTTGTGGAAACCGCTTTTATTAGCAACCCACAGGAAGAGGCAAGATTAAATGATGATGCTTATCAAGATCGGATTGCCCAAGCAATTTTAAATGGAATTCAGGACTATTTCTCCAAAAATCCACCTGTCTCAAGACGTGCCAATACCTAACGAACTTGTAAATACAAGGCTCTCAGGTCGACCTTGGCAGACATAAGGAGTCGACTCAAAGTTCTTGCTATAATTTCTGTCTTACTGGGTCGGTAGCTCAGTCGGTAGAGCAGCGGACTTTTAATCCGTTGGTCGCGAGTTCGAATCTCGCCCGACCCACCAGTAATATCAAGGCTCTCAGGTTAACTCTTGAGAGCCTTTCTCTTTTTATTCACCATAATATTCACCATTT
>CAIYZI010000572.1 GCA_903930665.1 uncultured beta proteobacterium | reverse complement strand
TACCAAAAATAGTCGTCGTCGTTTTATACAAACATCTGCTGCTATTGCTGCATCAGCACTCACACCAAGTCTTAACCTTTTTGCGGCAACCGATATCACCGGGCAATTGGCTGCCTATATGGCTGGTGCACGCAACCACGAGCTTCCGCCTGAGACTTTATTAGATGCAAAGTATCGAATACTAGATACTGTAGCCGCAATGATTTCTGGGTCGAAATTATTACCCGGAGAAATGGCCATCCGCTTTGCCCGTACCCAAGGAGGTACGACTGAGGCATCTGTCTTTGCGACCAATATCAAGACGACGGTTATCAATGCCGCAATGTTCAACGCCATGCTCGCACACTCTGATGAATCAGATGACTTTGAGCCTGTCACAAAAGCACATCCAGGATCCGCGACCGTCCCTGCAGCGCTTGCCTTGGCGGAAAAAGAGCATCGCTCAGGAGCCGATCTAATACGCGGCGTAGCCTTGGGATACGACGTAGGGTGCCGTTTTCTCATGGCACTGGGCCCAGACCATGTTCGCGGCACTCATCGTGGAGCGGAAGCTTATAACGCTACCATGGGTGCAATGGCTTCAGCAGCTTCTTTAGCCCATCTCAATGAAACTCAAATGCGTTACGCGATCTCTTATGCCGCGCAGCAAGTATCAGGATTATGGAGCTGGGTTGATGACCACGATCACGTAGAAAAGTCTTTTGACTTTAGCGGCATGGGTGCACGAAATGGCACTACTGCTGTAGCCATGGTTCAAGCTGGGCTTACAGGCGTTTACAACGTGCTTGATGGAAAACACAATCTGTTATCGGCGCTTTCTACACAACCTAACCCCAGTGCAATGATTGCGGATTTAGGAACACGTTTTTATATCTCCGAATCTAGCATTAAGACCTTTCCAGTGGGATATCCAAATCAAGCGCCCCTAGATGCGTATTTAAAGCTATCCCAAGAAAATAAACTTACTCCAAACAATGTCGAGAAAATCACGGTTCGCATTCCGGAAGATGCCATCGGTATTGTGGGAAACAGCCCAATGCCAGATGTTAACTGTCAGTACCTGATTGCAACCGCCCTACTCGAGGGAAATGTTTCATTTGCAAATAGTCACTCACAAGAACGGATGAAGTTACCTCAAATTCGCTCTCTCATGGAGCGTATTACTGTTATTGGTGACCCTAAACTTAATGATCCACTGGCACCTCGCGGAGCTATCGTCGAGGTGTATTTAAGGAATGGCCAGATCTTAAGCAAACATACCCGCTTTCCTCCTGGTACAAAAGAAAATCCACTAACCACTGAGATCGTCAGTGCCAAAGCGCGCGACCTCATTTCTCCCGTACTTGGAGGCAACAAAACAGAGAGGATTATTCAGGACATTCTGGAGTTAGAAAAAATGCGTGACATTAATCAACTTACTTCGCTATTGATTACACAATAAGTGATATTTTTCTAATCGATATCATCCTACCAGAAAGAGAAAAGCCTCTGAATCAAAGTTCAGAGGCTTTTTTATAACTCAGATCTATTTGTGAGTCAGCACCAAAACCCATCTACTCACTCAGTAAAAGTGCGACCCTCTCGAATTTGAATAAGCTCATCGCTAAAACTATGCACATCATCGAGGTTATGGCTAATCAGAATCATGGGGATGGATAGTTGTTTTTGCAATTCATAGAGCTCGCTTCGCAAGGCATTTCTTAAAGCATCATCCAAAGCAGAAAAAGGCTCATCGAGCAGCAATGCCTTTGGCTGACAAACCAATGCTCTGGCTAATGCTACCCTTTGAGATTGCCCCCCCGATAATTGATGCGGGTATTGGTAAGCCAGATTTTTTAGCTCAAATTTTTCCAACCAACTTTCAACATCTTCATTTACAAAACTTTGACCCTTATTAAGCCATCCCTTATTGACAGAAAAGGCAATGTTTTGCATAACCGTTAAATGCGGAAAGAGGG
>CAIYZI010000571.1 GCA_903930665.1 uncultured beta proteobacterium | reverse complement strand
GAGTTCGATCTTGGCCTTGTATGAATCGTTTCATGTGAAGTGGCACCAGTGAATTAGCGATACTTATTTAACGTTTGGAGCCTATATGGTGTTTACAAAAACAGGGGATTTATTAGGGGGTTTTTACACAGCCTCGACCCATAAGAGACGGTAGCTAGAAAACAAAAAACTTGCCGAAGCAGCTCTATGGATGGATATTTGTATGAGTTATGCAGTCATCATCTGTTCAGTATTTTCCCTCTTACGACCCGTTAAGAAAAATAAGCATCCTAGCAATAGGCCAACCTGCGGGATAAGGGAGGCGTTCATTTCGGGGGCTGCGCCATCAGGAGTAGCCATAAAGGAACCATAAACTGCAGAAGCAGGATTAGCGCTATCAACTAGCATGTAATTTGAGCTTGTTGGGTTATAGGATAAATACTCAACAGAGCCGCTTGGAGATATCGTAAATCCAACGCCAAAATTAGTCAGGTAAGGCCCAGTGGAAGAGAACACATTATCGGGGGACGCACCAGAGGCTGAGGGATAAAGGCTTGTAGTTGCCCCATTTAAGCCTGCGTAAGGGGCAGAAAAGCCACTGACATTCCCAGAGATAGCTTTTATCGCATTGTATTGATTTACCGTCAAGATACCGGAACTGCTTACACCAGTATTTGAGCTAAACGTAAAGTCATACGTAACATAAGGTCTAAGAACCAAGTGCAAGGTTGATTCTTTTTGGACGTTGTAATCAACCAGTGTTCTTCCATCTTCTAACGTTTTACCGGCAAAAATCAATCGTTGCTGGTCTGGTGGAATGCCCTCCTTGTCTTGAATCTTTTGCTCAATATTGTCAATTGAATCTGTTGGCTCAACTTCTAAAGTAATTGTCTTGCCAGTTAATGTTTTAACAAAAATCTGCTCGGCAAATACTGAAGGCGATAGGATGCAGGTTATCAATAGCAATATAAACTTGCTCAATCGACCGTACCTAACGGGGGCCTGTAAATTAATTGAGGATGAAAAAGTAATTCCGCTTACTTTAGAAACAATATTTAATTGATTGTTATTTTTAAGGTTTTTTTGAAATAACATCTATCAGCCAAATTAAGAGGTGGTAATGTTTGCCTTACCCACAAAAGCAAGGCTAGAGTAAAAGCAAATGGAATTTACAGAAATACTACATCAATACCGGCAACTGGGCGGCACTGCACGCAATATTGAGCTGCGCAGCGGTTACTTTGGCAGAGGACTTTTCCCCATTAACCCCGATTTACCGATAGAAATAGTAGTGCCAAATCACTTGCTGATTTCACCAAAGTTGTTACATTTAGATGAAAGTAAAAATCTTCGCATTGAGCAAAAGTTGGGATTAGACCCCCAATTTATTTCATTTTATGAATCTTATCAGCGATATTTTGGCTGGGGCAACGGCGGACTGGAAGAGCAAGAGTCTTATTACAGTCAACTTAAGAGCTTATCAAAGAAGCTGAAGCAATTTCTTTTACTTTTTGGTTGGCTAGGGTCTGATTTTGAGGATAAAACTGTTTGGGAGTATCTGCAGGCTTACTTTGTATGTAGGCAGATTGGAATTGAAAATGAATCCAAGTTAATGCCCTTCCTTGAGCTTATCAATCACTCCCCCAGCGGAAAGCAATTTATCGTAGACGATGGGGTGCATGTTCAGGGAGTCTTTCATGGAGAGGTGTTGACCTGCTATCGAAAAAATTTAGATGCATTTCATTTTTTTAGAAATTACCACTTTGCTTCAGATTCAAGTACTTTTTTATCTTGCATTGTCAAAATTAAAGCCCCCAACATAGGCACTATTAGCATCTCGCGGTTTGATTCAATGGCTGCGATAAAAGATGGTGCCATCATTCCAAAAATCACTAAAGAAGATTCAACCATTCACATTGCATTTCTAGAACTTGCTAACACCAAAGTAAATCTATCGCCCCGAAAGCTATTTGCAGAGCAAATGCAAAAGTTCCAAGTCAACAGATCAAATGCATATGCAGTATTTGATGGGTTAGTCCACCACAACCGAAAGGTGCTAGAAGATATGATTGATGAATGCAGGTTAAATGATAGTCGGCTTGCCAAGGAGCTAGAGCTTGTTGCAACAAACCAGTTAAATCTATTATTAAGTGCGCTATAGGTCTGTTTTTAGGTGTTGAGCGGTCTTTCATGAGAATTAGGCCCCAGAGACTCAACTCGACCCATAAGAGACTGTGGCTAGAAAAAGAAAAACCCACTGACGTGGGTTCAATGTAACACTGAACTTAATAAATTATGCTGTCAGCAATGGCTCAGCAAGTTGTTTCTTACGTCCAAACAGAAAGAACAAACAACCCAGCAATAGTCCAACCTGTGGAATGAATGATGCATTCATTTCGGGGGCCCCAACTGCTCCTGTAGACGCTACAGACATACTATTGACATAGAAAATTTGCGCTCCAGCCGAGCTTTCCACCGCAGGACCGCCAAGAATGTTGTATGTAACGCTGTTATATACAAATGAAAAACTTTGGTTCGAAGGGTAACCAGGTATTCCAGGTACGGGGAAGGTTACTGTGGCATAGTTACCGCTGTTTATTCCACCCAAATTACCTTGAAGACTACTTAGTACATCTGTCGATGATGTGTAAGTAAAGGTTGCATCCAAAAAATTAAGATTAGATGCAATACCAAATCGAGCTGATGTTGGGGAATGCATCGTGGGATTAGCACTGCCATCACCAATAAATGTTGCTGAAAAACTACCTAAATAATCGGGCCCAGTAAAGCTAGGGTCACCTAAATTGGTGTAGAAACTTTCTGCAAAGTTGTAATTGGTCTGAGCTTGAGCAACTCCAATAGTCATCCAGGCAGATAAAGTAATAGTCACAGAGACTAAGAGAGTTTTGATGTTCATTCCGATATCCAAGACTAAGGTTTACATTAACAGATGATTATATTGAAACAACTTATGTTTTGCAGATTGGGATTGAAAAACCTAAGCATTAGCTGTTTTTATCCCAATTAGGCCCATTTAAACCAAAACCAGCAAGGGACTCTAATCTACCCACAGGGGACATGCAAGACAAAGAAAAAACCCGCTCGAAAGCGGGCTTAGATTATGTTTAAAAGTTTAACCCGGTGCACAAGGGCCAGGAACAACATTTCCAGATGGGTCGTATTTACAAACTCCTGTAGTAGTGCCGGCAGGTGCAGGTTTCTTAATGTAAACCGTATCCCCCTGAACGTATGGCTCAAATTTCTCAGCACTATGGAATAGATAGTCAGCACCGAATGTTGAATATGGAGCCTTAGCGCTAATACCAGCAAAAAACCCTTTAATAAAATCAAATCCGCCGCCAATTTCGCCTTGTAAGTTTTCTTGACCACTAAAGAATTTAGCTCTTAGTTTACCAAGCTCAAAACCATCCATAAACTTAGCTGAAATAGAAAGGTCTCCACCACTTGTATTGCCGCTAGAGTTAATAGTTGCGTTACGCAATCCAACAACTGCTTCTGGCTTTGAGATGTTACTGTCTAAGGTAAATTTTAAGCCAGCGTAGACTCGGTTGACATTGGTGGTTACAACTCCACCGGAGGCGCCTGGAATATAAACTCCCACCATGCCTGCAAAAACGTTAAAGCTACAAATCAGCCCAACGAAAGCGAAGGCCAAAGTCAGATATTTTTTAAATTTCATTACTGCAATCCTTTAAGTATCAACTAATTACAATGATTATATACTTGACGCTATGTCCTATAACACTCTGATTTTATTGTTAGCACCCATCAGCGTATTGGGCTTTGTCCTAGCTGAAAGACTAAATCCAAGGCTACGAAACCCCGTAAATGGCAGGTTTAAGGTGGCCATTCTCATGGAATTACTATCCAAAGCCTTTAGTGTTTGTCTAAGCTACCTATTACTACTAGCACTAGTTAATATCGTTGCCCCATTTCAGCTATTAAGTATCTCCAACCTTGATATTCATCCAGCTTTAATGTTGCTGATGAGCATTTTGCTCGTCGATTTTTTCCACTACCTGTCCCATCGCTTAATGCATTTAGTCCCTTGGTTTTGGAAATTGCACAGACTGCATCATTCGGATAAACATGTTGATGCGATTACTTCTTTCATTCACCACCCTTTTGAGGTCGTTTCGGTATTTATTGTCAATGTACCTTTATATGTTCTCTTTGATGTTCCTGTCGAGGCCATTTTTTATCACTCCATGTTGATGGTGACGCATTCACCATTTACCCATACCAGCCTTAAACTACCTGAGAAATTTGATACTCTTCTAAGTTATTTCATCGTTACCCCTAACTTTCATCGGGTACATCACTCACTTGACATGAAAGAAGGTAACTCTAGCTTTGGAATTGTCTTTCCATTTTGGGACAGGTTATTTAAAACCCTCATTTCAAAGTCAGCCAAAGAGATCTACCAATTGAAATTTGGCATCAAACCACAAGAGAGTCCAAAAAAATATTCGGCGGCTCAGTTTCTGATCAATCCATTGAAATAACTTGCTTCCGTCTTTTTTGGCCACTCTCTGCCCTCTAATCTACCAATATCCCTGATTTTGGTTGGCTTTTATTAGATTTAAAGCATTCTTTCCACTTCATTTCCGGCAATCAGTCAGATTAGAGCCACTCTTCAATAATTAACTTGATGTGTCTGCCCTTCAGAGCGTTACTTAGGTTGTTACCGGACATTCCCGTAATAAAGCTGCCAGTAACAGTAATCCGATTGCAGGAACTGATGAGCATCGCCAAATAGCGATTGACACCATTATTCGATTGCTGGGGAAGTAAGTTTGCTGAACAGGTTGTAATCTTGGGTAGAGAGTCGTTCAAATAAATAAAGAGCTGAAGACTGAATCGCTACCAATATCCTAGACACTTGCCAACCTCGCTTGGTACTGCTTTTCAAATACTACCGGAGATAAGCCATTGTTGTAACTATGGCGTCTGACCGGGTTGTAAAACAACTCAATGTAATTAAAGATATCTTCCCG
>CAIYZI010000570.1 GCA_903930665.1 uncultured beta proteobacterium | reverse complement strand
GGTTAATTCTCCTCTCTAGCCTATTTTGCCTCCTGGCTTGGTTCGTGAATAGCCATCGCACCGACTGTATAGCTGTGGTGGTTACGGCGAATTAAGGTCGCGAAGAAATATTGGAATTTTGGATGATGAGATAAAATCAGTCATTCATGAATCCGCCATCCCTGGAGCTAGCAATGATCGGCCTTTTGAAAAAGAATTTTGTCTATATTTTACTAATCTTAGCCATGATTGCCACCCGCGGAAGTCATTATGCATCGGCAGTTAGCCTATCTGACGCATCTTGGGCTTTATTCATGATGCTTGGCTTTTATTCTGTGCGTAAGTCTTTATTTATTGCCTTTATCATCATTGCTGCCTTTATTGACTATGTAGCCATTGCTAAATTTGGGACAAGTGATTACTGTATAACGCCAGCCTATGCCTTTCTTGTTCCCGCTTATTTCTCTATGTGGCTTGCTGGTCGCTTGTTCGCAAGGCAATACCAGCCAAACGTAATGTCATTAATAACCTTTGCTAAATTTATAATTATTGGTACTGCAACATGCGAAATCATCTCTAGCGGCACCTTTTACTTCCTTGGTGGCCGCTTTTCTGAAACTAGCTTATCTGGGTTTGGTGAACGTCTAGTTGAGTATTTCCCGCATGACCTTATGAGTACATCGATGTACCTAAGTATTGCTACGTTGGTGCATATTGCGGGAATTACCATGAAGCACAATGCTGCTTTTAATAGCGCTCGATAGCGGCAAATTCGAGTTTTAAATTGAGTAAATTTCAGCTTTTAGCAAAATCCAGCGCCAACGTCTGGGTATCGATCGGAATGATCTACCCGGAACTCGATACAGAGGATTATCGATACGAAACCAAGATTGAAGCCTCAAGAGTTAAAGGGCGAATCAAGCAGTATCTCAAACACTACAAACCAAGAGATAAAGTCCCAATCAAAATCATTGAACTGTTTTGATTTTTAGCCCACTCTAATTTGATTTGCTAGAATAGCTACGTTGATAGTGCTTGCGTCCAATCCATTGGACGCAGTTAAACGGGAAATTGGAGTCTGAATAGGCGACCATGCTGTCCCCGCAACGGTAAGCAAACACATAGAAGTTTATGTCGGCTCAATCGAAATACCACTGGCTTAGGCTGGGAAGGTGATTGAGTTAAGTTTGCTAGTCCGGATACCGGCTATCGATATGTCAATTGAATGCGGGATCGCTTTCAATTGGTTAAGTCCAGTACCTACGTGGGAGCTAGGTCCGTGACTATTGCTGTTTGACGGAACCATCATGAATTTATTTCAAAAAAAATCCTTAATGGGTGCAGCCCATGCGCTTTCCATTACCATTCTTTTTACAAACCAAGCATTCTCTCAATCGACCCAGCAAACCGTAATTGTTACGGGTTCTCGATTTGAAGAGAACTTGAATGAAGTGCCTGCAAATGTAAAAGTCATTACTCGAGATCAGATTGAGAGTTCAAGCTCAAACAATATTCCCGAAGTTCTCTCTCAAATCGGGGGGTTAGATGTTAGAAGCTCCAGCGGAAGCCCGCTGAATCTTGATGCTACAGTGGATATGGGTGGTTATGGCGCCACTGCAAATAGCACGACATTAATACTGGTGGATGGCCAGCGGCTAAATCCGATCGATTCAGGTGCCATTAATTGGGAGGCAATTCCGATTAATTCAATTGAGCGAATTGAAATACTGCAAGGTGGCGCTAG
>CAIYZI010000569.1 GCA_903930665.1 uncultured beta proteobacterium | reverse complement strand
CATCTCATTGGGAATCCACTGGCTCAATAACGACAACTCTTTTGCATAACTTTCACTACTCTCAAACTGAGTATGAGGCCAGTCGCTTCCCCACACCATTCGATCATAGCCAACATATTTTTTAAGCAAAGGCATTGCTTCTAAAGCTATCCTATGACCAACACCAGAAACTCCATTCCGATAGGCTCCGGAAACCTTTACCCAAACCCGTCTAGAACTCTCGGCTTTATCTAGCATAAACTTAAAGCCAGAGTCATTAATCCCCTTTGATGAATCTGGGCGGCCAAAATGGTCAAGAACGAGATTGATATTTGTGGGCAATAAAGCAGTAAGAATATTTGGCAAATCAACGACCTCCCTATGAATCTCGATTTGCCAATCTAACTGTTGAATCCGGTCTAGAAAAACTGGCCATTTGCCCTTGGAAAAATCAGGCAATTCTTGGCCCACAAGATTAAGGCGTACCCCTCGGATGCCATCATGATCCAATTCATTCATCTCGTCTAAAGAAATTGCAGGGTCTACAACTGCAATCCCCCTAAGACGATCAGGATATTGACGTAATGCCTCGAGGAGATACGAATTATCAGTCCCCAGGAAGCTTGGCTGAATTAAAGCACCCCTGCCAATGTGATTTTCATTTAAGACTTGCAAGTAATCCGTAAGAAATACATCGTAGTCAGGAGCATAGCGTCTTGCATTAGCAAGCTTTAACCCTCTATGGAAAATATGAGCGTGGGTATCCATTGGAATTAATTTTTCATTCATCTTTTCTACTCCAAATACATCAAGGGTTGGTAAGAAGCCAGTAGCAACCCCACCCATCATTACCTTAACTGCGTTACGTCGATTCATTAGCTCGATCTCCTGGAAAAATCTATGCCTTAACGGTGGCCAGATCTCTCCCTTTAGTTTCCGGCAAGAAAAAGACGGCGATAACTACTAGGGAATAAGCTAGAGAGGCATCAATCCCAATTGCAGTGCCAAGACCCATACTAGAACTCATATGACCAACAAGAACAGGAAAGCCTGCTGAAACTATGCGGCCAAAGTTATAGCAAAACCCGACGCCCGCACCACGCACTTCTGAGGGATAGAGCTCATTGAATAGCGCACCTAAGCTAGCTGGAATTCCTGCCGCAAAGAAACCCAATGGGAATCCTAATGCCAACATCTCACCATCCGTTAAGGGAAGGAATGTGTAGAGCAATACCGTAAGAGAGCAGCAGGCAGCAAACAAGATGAGGTTAAGACGTCGGCCAATGCGATCTAATAAATAAGCGCTGGCCATACAGCCACACCAGAAGGCCACAATCACCACCGCTAAATATCCACCAGTACCCAAAACTGACAGGTGCCGTTCACTCTTAAGATAAGTCGGCAGCCAAGTCATTAAGGCGTAATACCCCCCATGAGCGCCCACTCCTACCAAGGCACCAACGATCGTGATTCGCAATAGTTCAGGTTTAAAAATTCCTAAAAACCCCATCCAATTTAAAGATGCGGCCTTCTCTTTTTCGACCTTGGTTGGTTCGGGAATATTCTTTCTTATGTAGATAATTAAAAATGCAGGCAAGATACCAATCGCAAACAATATGCGCCATGCATAAGTAGGCTCAACAAAAGAAAATATCAAAGCATACAAAAGTACGGCACCTCCCCAACCTACAGCCCATGCACTTTGCACCATCCCCATTGCTTTTCCGCGATGCTTAGGTCGAATAATTTCTGCCATCAGAACTGCACCAGCAGCCCATTCACCACCAAAGCCAAACCCCTGTAATGCCTTGAGAACCAATATTTGAGGGAAAGTTTGAGCAAAAGCTGAAAGCAAAGTAAAAATTGAGAACCACAAGACAGTGATCTGTAGTGCGCGTACACGTCCTATTCGATCAGACACGGAGCCCATTAACCACCCGCCTAGGGCTGAAGAGACTAATGTGACGCCGCTAATTAAACCCGCCTCAGTTCCACTTAAGCCAAATGTTGCAATTAATGCCGGTATAACCAAACTAAACATCTGGACATCGAGAGCATCTAATGCCCAACCAGCGAAACAAGCCCAAAACGTTTTTCTTTCGACAACGCTAACTTCTTTGTACCAATTTAGCATTTCTGTCTCCTTTTATTAATTTCAATTTTCTTTTTGGGATCAATTTACTTCTGCCGAGTACTGAAATGCCATAGCATCTCCAACCGATGTTCGAAATTCAACAACAGCTCCAGATAAATCAAAAGCTAATCTATCGACTCTAACCCCTGGATGACCCTCTCTTAGCCCCAGAGCCTTAGCATCACTTTTCTTTAGCAATTCAAAACTAACAGTGTCTTTGGCTTTCATTACTGCCACTTCACATAAGCTTGCATACATTGGATACAGCAAACTTTCGTAATCCTGTGGAGAAACTTTGATAATTTTTTTGAATTTTGGTAAAGGGATATAAATAGTTTCAAAAAGAGTAGGGCTTTCATTGATAAATCTCATGCGATGGAGTCTTAATGCATTTTTAGTTGACCAGCCCGTCAGCTCTGAAAGAGTTTTGTCTATTGGAGTCTCTTTGACAGCCAAGACTTTTGCTGTTGGTGAGGCCTGGCCAGATCCAGCAACATTCCCACGAAAAAATCTGAGCATTGATTG
>CAIYZI010000568.1 GCA_903930665.1 uncultured beta proteobacterium | reverse complement strand
GATAATGGTTTTGCCAGCTGTTTCTTGATCTAACATTTCAAATTCCATATACCCTCCTAGGTAATAAATTTACTACATTGACGACGACGAAAAACTTAAAAATTTCCTGCAAACCATTCTTTCATGCGCGACATAACACTTTGAAGCGCGCCTGATTGAGAAACACGACGACCGCGTAATAACTGAGCTTGGCCTTCCATTAACAATCCAATGCTGGTTGCAAATCTGGGGCTACGTAACACTTCATGTAGGTGACCACGATATTCAGGCACTCCAATGCGAGCTGGACGCAAGAAAACCTGCTCCGCTAATTCCACCATGCCAGGCATTAATGAAGTACCACCAGTAAGGACAATCCCAGAAGACACCATATCTTCATATCCTGAGTCGCGAACCAGGCCACGCACTAAGGCAAACAGCTCTTCAACTCGTGGCTCGATTACTGCTGCTAATGCTTGCTTAGACATTGGGCGAGGCTCACGATCTCCAACGCCTGGCACTTCAATCATGGCAGCCGGATCAGCCATATCTTGACGCGCAATACCATGTTGAATTTTTAAATCTTCTGCATCAATCGTGGGGGTACGCAAAGCCATTGCAATGTCATTGGTAATTTGGTCACCCGCAATAGGAATTACTGCTGTATGACGGATCGATCCCTGGCAATAAATAGCAATATCCGTTGTACCGCCACCAATATCAACCAGAACAACGCCAAGCTCTTTTTCATCTTCAGTAAGGACTGCCAAACTTGAAGCTAAAGGCTGCAGAATTAAATCATTTACCTCAAGTCCACAACGGCGTACGCATTTCACAATATTTTGGGCGGCACTCACCGCTCCGGTAACAATATGTACTTTTACCTCTAAGCGAAGACCACTCATACCAATTGGTTCGCGCACATCCTCCTGCCCATCAATGATGAATTCCTGAACAAGAATATGAAGAATTTGTTGGTCAGTAGGAATGTTGATTGCTTTAGCAGTTTCCAATACTCGCTCAACATCACCAGGACTTACTTCTTTATCTCTAATAGCAACCATTCCACTCGAGTTAAAACTCACAATGTGATTGCCCGCAATGCCCGTAAAGACTTGAACAATCTGACGATCAGCCATTACTTCAGCTTCTTCTAGCGCCTTCTGAATAGATTGCACTGTTGCCTCAATATTGACAACAACGCCTTTTTTCAAACCCTTCGAAGCAGTTTGACCAACACCGACTACATTAAATTGTCCGTCTGGTCCTAATTCAGCCACCAAAGCAACTACCTTGGAAGTTCCGATATCCAAACCAACCAATAGATCCCGATTGTCTTTACTCATTACTTGCGCTCACTTTTTTTGGCATCAACTTCACTCTTTTTTACACTTGCAGCAGCAAGATGAACTGCAAAACCATTTGCATAACGCAAATCCACCGCATCCACTCGGTTATTCCATTTTTCTTGCACCTGAGGCCAATACTTAAAAAGCCGTGCAACACGCTCCTCAGTAAGAGTTTTGTCAGAGCTCTCTTCATCACGACCAAACTCAACCTTCATGCCATTTGTAAGCTGAATGTGCCAGGCATATCGCTCTGTCAGAGCAAGGCTTCTTACTTGAGCGCCCCATGGCTTAAACCAGTTGTTCGCTTTTTCATACAAACTCATTACTTCTTTACTCGCATCAGCAGGGCCTTGAAATTC
>CAIYZI010000567.1 GCA_903930665.1 uncultured beta proteobacterium | reverse complement strand
TGAAAACAAAAACTCTGGAATGCGCCAAGCATTTAACGTGGTCGGGGATATTTGTGAAAAAGCAGAACATCTAGCTTTAATGCGCTATCGTCGTAAACCTTCCTCTGGCCACAATGTATTTGCCTACCCCGCCCTCCCCGATTATCTTAAGGGATTGTTATCATGACAAATACTGACGTCACCATAGTGGCCGCCCTGGAATCACTCGACCATGCGATTCAATTTACTGAACTCGTTTTGGGACAAACCCCACTTTTTACCCAAGCTTGCAGCAATATGCGCAGCAAACTTAACTTAGAAGGGATTATTAAAGCCCCGTATTACCAAGCGCCTTCGGCTCAGCCGCCTATTTGGTTGTTAAATCTGTGTGCCACCATTGCACTTACACAAAAAGTAGGCGCTTTGATTGTTGCGCAAAACACGAACAATCACAACCCTAAAATTGGCTTCTATGGCAGCGCTCAAAAATCAATCGAATGCGCCCTCATTCTACAGATCATAATGACGTGGATAGATGCTCATATAGATTTATTTATCGCCCTTCACCCACATCCAACTGCTATTGAATTAGAGCGGTATAAAGCATCAATAGCGGTTAGTGCGCAATCTAGACTGGTTGATGTCCTGAAAGATATGATGGTAGCAAAGGAATTGGCCAATGCAGGAATGCTTAATTGAGAGCCACGCTATATGATTACAAGCTCAGACTATCAAAACAATAAAGGTATCACGATGAGCGGAAAATATGGCTGGCATAAAGCATGGAAATTATTGAATGAAAACCAATTAATTCATGATTCGGGTTTGCGCGTTAATGTCATAAACAACAATGGTGTTCATGTATTAAAGGTTGACGTGGATTCTATTCAAGACTTCAAAAGCCATGAGGCAACCAAGATCGCCATGCAACCCCAAGACTTAGAAAATCGATTTAAAAGGCTCCAAAGAGAAGCTAAGGACTATTGGGATAGAGCGCAAGAACGAAAGGTTAAACATGGAAACCCGACAACCAACCAAAACCATAATTAATTGGGAAATTATGGGCATCTCAATTGAGATCATTGTTGATGTTGATGGCAGCATCACTGTAAATGGCTCGTCAGTAGACCAAGTTGTGGAAAGTGTGGCGGTACAAGATAAAGGAACTTCAAAATGAATGCTTACCACCCTATTTTTTACCTAATTTTTGCAGAAATACTCCAGCTTGCTGTCTTGGTTTTACAAAAGGACTACAACTGGTCATTCATAAAAATCCTTCCAATCGTATGTTTGTTTGTGTACCTATTTATGGAAGCCTATACTAGTGATCTCTGGCCATTCTCTGTAGCATGGTTCGTAGGTACGGGAATCTGTGCAATTGGATCGCTTGGTTTGGGAGTGCTGTATTGGAAAGAATCAGTAAACGTTTATCAAGCCTCTGGGATCGCCAGCATTCTTGTTGGCACACTCCTAGTTAGCCTGAAATAGATTTGTATTTATGTTGAATCTTTCATTCATACACATAACTGCAGCACAACTGGCTTATTTTGTGCCTGGCATCCTATTGGCGATAGCTATACGCAAAATCCTGCC
>CAIYZI010000566.1 GCA_903930665.1 uncultured beta proteobacterium | reverse complement strand
TGACTATATATTTAGAGGGTTTGCCGTCTTTTTTGGGAAAAATCAGACCTATTTTTACCAAAATACCCTGTTAATTTCCCTGTTAGCAGGGTGGGATGCTAAGAGAATATGGGTGATGACTTGGCTCACCGCCACACAGTCTCTATATTTCGTACATATTGAGAAATCAACGAATGAGCCCCACAGTACGCGGGGCTTTTTTGTTTTTTTAATTCTCCCCGGTTCCATTGCTTGAGATTTCTTGGGCATATTTAGACTTTCTCTCAAAGACAAAAATTTCCGGTTCCAATGGGCTAGTTAAAGCCCAGTAATTTGCGCTGATCTTCCCAATCAAGGGGTAATGGAACTAGATTTTTGAGTCGATCAGAATTCAAAGATGCTGGTTGCGTGCCATTCATAATCGCTTTAATAATGTCTGGCGCTAAAAATGCTCGATACATCATTCGAGTTACAACATTGCTCGTTGTTCCTTCTTGCAAGGCAATCATTCCAACCGATGTCATCTTGCCTGAAGTGAGTTCTTCAATCCAATTCTGAGCTTTGCGAATGGAATTAATTAGCGCTTGATCTGGTAGCTGCTGAGCAGTTCTATTTCCCACCATCAGTCGTATCGCCATGCCGCATCGCTCAATCTTAGCTTGGCTAGAAATTGTGATGGGTTCAATCTGGTTTGGGAGATCGTCAAACAGAGCATTCGGATTGATCTTGATATCAATAGAATCGGCCAGAACCCTAACTCTATTAACTAGTTGGTGAATGAATTCATAACGCTCTTTACCATCTAGCTTTAGTAGATCGCGGCACTTCCTGATAGTGTTATTAACTTCTTGAACTTGATTGGCTTTAGGGTTCAGCAGCTCCAATACTTTAGGCTCATCGAATAGCCAGACTTGCTATCGCTATACGGCCAAGTTATCAACCGACAATGCCCTTATTGCTGATTGGCTGGTGCGCCTCACCCAAAATCAACGGAACTGGGGTTTTGGGCTTTGCTTTTTGTACTTGCGTAACGTCAAAGGCTTTACTTGGAACCATAAGCGGGTGTATCGCATCTATCGGGAGTTAGAACTGAACCTCCGGATCAAGCCCCATAAACGCTTGGTTCGCGAGAAGCCTGTGCCATTGGCAGTGCCTGAAGGTATCAACGATACGTGGTCCATTGATTTTATGCATGACCAGTTGCACGATGGCAGATCCATCCGCTTGTTTAATGTAATTGATGACTTTAATCGGGAGGCCTTAGCCATTGATATTGATTTTTCTATGCCAGCAGCCAGAGTGGTACGCTCACTAGATCAAGTCATTGAGTGGCGTGGTAAGCCTTTAAAAATACGTTGCGATAATGGCCCCGAGCTTGTGGGTAGCGTGCTTGTGCAGTGGGCTGCGAAACATCAAATAGAGATGACTTATATCCAACCTGGTAAGCCACAACAAAATGCATATATTGAAAGATACAACCGCACCGTACGTTACGATTGGCTTAATCAATACCTCTTTGAATCGATTGATGAAGTTCAAGACTTTGCTACCGATTGGATGTGGACATACAATCATGAAAGACCGAACATGGGCTTGGGTGGAATTACGCCAAAGCAAAAACTAGCACTTGCAGTACCAGCTTCTACTTTTAGCTTAAGTTAAAAATGGGGGGATTACCGGTATGCTTTCTAGCTATTTCATCCCATTTAGCGGCTTGCTAGTAGGTAATGCAGTTAAAACGGCGGGCCTGACATATAACCGCGATGATGAGCGAGATGCGGATGCCTTTGGAATGAAGTTGGCCTTGGCAGCTGGATATTCTCCTTGTGGAAGCTATCGCTTTGCCGCGAAGATGAAAGAG
>CAIYZI010000565.1 GCA_903930665.1 uncultured beta proteobacterium | reverse complement strand
CTTATCGTCCTTTGGTGACTTCAGCTCATGGATTTGGTTTTCAAAGACTTAAGCCTTTCAATGAGGCAGCCGAGCAAAAGCGTTGGGGAAATCTCAAAGAAGCGGCATTAAATGAAATGCTAGAAAAGCGAAAAGCTTTCCCAGATGCGGAATCCTTAGGTATCAGTGGCGGCGATATTAATGAAAAGCTGGTGGCTATGTTTAAAGGTAACTGGCAACGTGCGCAATTGCCTGGATTGCCAGTAGCTCGTCAAATCGATGCTTTGGCTAGTAAGCCGCCTGTAAATTCAAAAGATGGGGTAATGTTGCTTAACCCTCCGTATGGTGAGCGCCTCGTTCTTAAGGGTGGTCGCGGCCAAGATCGCGATACGGATTATGGGGATAGTTATGACGAAGAAAATGTTGAAGACCGTTTTGCTCATAATCTGGAAACTGGTCGTCAGAGCGCCAAACGCTCAAGTCGCGAGTCTTTGAAGCGCTTACAAGCACAAGATGAGCAAGATCCAAGGTTTATTGAATTTTTGCAGCAATTTGGCCAGCATCTTAAGGACGCTTTTGGTGGATGGAACGTGTTTGTTCTGACAGCAGATATGGCTTTACCAGGACAGCTTCGCATCAAAGAATCTAAACGCACGCCATTATTCAATGGCCCTTTGGAGTGTCGACTCTTTAAGTTTGAGATGCACCTAAAGCGTGATGCAACGCTTGGGAATCCTAAAGTTTAGACGTCTTAAAATACGAATCAATGGCTATCAAAATGATGAAGGAGATGCCCGATGGAATTTAAAACCTATATGTGTCTAATTTGTGGCTGGGTCTATGACGAAGCCACTGGCTTGCCAGAAGAGGGTATTGCTCCGGGAACACTTTGGGTAGATGTGCCTATTAATTGGACTTGTCCTGAGTGTGGCGCGCGCAAGGAAGATTTTGAAATGATGGCGATTTAATTTACATAGGAAATGACCGTGGGACAAAATGACATTTTATTTGAGCGCGCACAAAAAACCATTCCTGGAGGGGTGAATTCTCCTGTACGCGCTTTTCGTCAGGTAGGCGGAACCCCACGTTTTGTTTCTAAAGCAAACGGCCCTTATTTTTGGGACGCTGAAAACACGCGCTATATTGACCTCATTATGTCCTGGGGTCCCATGATCGTTGGTCACGCTCACCCTGAGGTTGTCCAGGCTGTTCAAAGAGCTGCAGAAACCAGTTTTAGTTATGGTGCCCCCACTGAGGGTGAGATTGAATTGGCTGAGCGTATTTGCGAACTTATGCCAAGCGTTGAGCAAGTTCGCATGGTTTCCAGCGGCACTGAAGCCACGATGAGCGCATTGCGTCTCGCGCGAGGTTACACGGGTCGTGATCTCATTATTAAGTTTGAAGGTTGTTACCACGGACATGCCGATAGCCTCTTGGTAAAAGCAGGCTCTGGTTTATTGACGTTTGCCGATTCCACTCAAAATGCACCATCATCTGGCGGTGTTCCTCAGGATTTGGTAAAGCACACTCTCGTATTGCCATATAACGATGTGTCAGCTCTTGAAGAGGTCTTTGCAAAGCAGGGTGATCAAGTTGCTGCGGTAATTTTAGAGCCCATCGCTGGCAATATGAATTTAATTCGCCCCACCCCTGAATTTTTATCTGCGATGCGAACTCTTACCAATCAGCATGGCAGCGTATTAATTTACGATGAAGTGATGACGGGTTTTCGAGTGGCTTTAGGGGGTGCGCAATCTTTGCAAGGAATCGTTCCTGATCTCACTTGTTTGGGTAAGGTCATGGGCGGTGGAATGCCTATGGCTGCATTTGGTGGCAAAAAAGAAATTATGTCCAAGCTTGCCCCACTTGGAAATGTTTATCAAGCCGGCACTCTTTCCGGCAATCCTGTGGCGGTTGCCGCTGGTTTAAAAACACTAGAAATTGTTTCTCGCCCTGGTTTTTATGAATGCCTTACTGGCCAAACAGAAAAACTGATGATGGGTTTCAAACAGGCGGCAGATAAGGCGGGTGTTCCATTTGCGGTAGATAGCGTTGGCGGAATGTTTGGCTTGTATTTTGCGAATGAGATTCCCAATTCGTTTGAAGCTGTCACAAAAACCGATATTGAAGCTTTTAAGAAATTCTTTCATGCCATGCTTGATGAGGGTGTATATCTAGCCCCATCAGCTTATGAAGCGGGATTTACTTCAATTGCGCATGACAATGCTGTACTTGATGCGATCATTGCTGCCGCTGAAAAATCTTTTCAGAAAATATGACATGTCTACTGGCGCGCTAATAGTCCGCCACTAGATTTACATTCTCATGGGGTGGTTGTAGCCACCCACTTGAATGATCTCTAGTTTTTTAGAATCTTTGCCCATTTCAGAGATTTCCATGGCGGTAAGTTTTCCGCCCCATACGCATCCAGTGTCTAGGCCTATGACATTGTTTTGCCTCAATAGACCGAGCGTGGACCAATGGCCAAAATAAACTAAGGTATCTTGGGTCTTACGTTTAGGTACTTTAAACCAAGGAAGGTAACCCTTTGGGCCATTATCCAAGCCTTGGGTGCTCGTAAATTCCATTTTTCCAGAAGGTGTGCAAAAGCGAAGACGAGTTAATGCATTTGTTATGACTCGCAAGCGTTCATAGCCCTTTAAGGAGTCACTCCATTTATCAGGAGTATTGCCATACATATTGGCTA
Source organism: uncultured beta proteobacterium (assembly GCA_903930665.1). Classification (GTDB taxonomy): domain Bacteria; phylum Pseudomonadota; class Gammaproteobacteria; order Burkholderiales; family Burkholderiaceae; genus Polynucleobacter. Next base: position 1,510 of record CAIYZI010000565.1, on the reverse strand, counting down.
AAAAATCTTTATAGGTCTTTTTTCGTAAAGCCTTTTCAACTTCTTGGGCGCACTCAATGGCTTGCTCTAAATCCCACTGAGGCAACACCCCAGCATGCACGGTCAGCACTTTTCCGTTACTTAATGCCATGGGTCGGTTTCGCAACCACTCAATGAGCTCCATTCGGTCTGGAGCTGTCAAGATTTTGTCTATAGAGTCTAGGCCTTTAGGTTTTCTAAATCCAGCATCTATCGCTAAAAGGTGTAAATCATGATTGCCAAGAATGCATTCAGCCTGACCAGTCTCTTGTAATCTTTTTAAATGGCGTAATGCCCCCAAGGAATCAGGCCCACGGTTCACCAAATCTCCCAGAAAAATCATTTTTGATTTAGCGGGTAGCTTTTTGACTAGGCTTTTAAGGGAGGGTGCGCAGCCTTGAATATCTCCAACGGCATAAATCTTGCTCATGCCCTATATTAAATCGGAAACGATTGCAGGAAATTACTCTGCAGTGATTTTTTTAACAACGCTATAGCGAACCAAGGTTTTTTTACGCGCCTCATCGTGATCGACAATAGGTAAGGGGTAGTCTCTGCCTAGGAGCAGTCCTGCGGCCTCCAGTTCAATGTGACCACAACGCCAAGGAGCGTGAATAGACTTCTTGGAGAGTTTGTCTAGTTGAGGCAAATACCTTCGTATAAATTTCCCATCGGGATCAAATTTCTCGGATTGAGTGATGGGATTAAAGATGCGGAAATAGGGTTGGGCATCGCATCCAGAGGATGAGGCCCATTGCCAGCCGCCATTGTTGGATGAAAACTCAAAATCATTTAAATGTTCTGCAAAATAGGCTTCGCCCCAACGCCAATCGATACCCAAGTCTTTTGTCAGAAAGCTTGCAACTACCATTCTGAGGCGGTTATGCATGTAGCCACTTTGATTAAGTTGGTGCATTGCCGCATCTATCAAGGGGTAGCCAGTCTTTCCTTGGCACCATGCGGTGAATAATTTTTTAGCCTGAGGACCGCTCTCCCATTGGATATTGTCATAGTCAGGCTTAAAAGCCGCGCCATCTGCTAAGCGGGGATGGTTTGCCAGGATCATGAAATAAAAATCACGCCAAATGAGTTCACTTAACCAAATAGTGGCACCCATGCTACCCGCTAGCATGCGGCGATGCGCTTCCCGTACGAGGCCACGAATAGATAACATGCCAAAACGTAAGTGCGTTGAGAGGTAGCTCACCCCTTTAATGGCAGGAAAATCTCTGCCAATCTGATATTGGTCAATACGTGGTAAAAAGTCTTCAAGAAGATGTTGGCCGCCATCTGACCCTGGTGGCAGATAAGCCTCAATTCCCGTTGGACCAAAGCCCATAGACTCTAGTGTTGGAATTGGGAGATCTGATGTTTGTGGAATCGGAGAGAATTGCCCAGGCTTTGGGGTGCAGTCATAGGCTCCCATATCCTTTTCTCGAAGATTTTTCAGCCAATTGTTTTTGTAGGGGGTAAAGATTGAGAAAACTGTGTT
>CAIYZI010000564.1 GCA_903930665.1 uncultured beta proteobacterium | reverse complement strand
TGGCCCAATTCAAGCACAATAAGCGTTTGCAACTCTTCATTGGTATGGGGGTCTTTGTGCTCATCTTAGTTCCCGTGATTGTCAATTTGCTACGCGGTAGTTAAGAAGGTTTGATGGCTTTTCATCAAGCGTAGTATTGCGTCAATGCGATCAAAGTAAGTCATTGTTTTTAATACAAAAAATGCTATATTAGTACTGATCTTTATTTTTAACCCAATATAAAATACTGCCAATGAACACCTTCAAGGTTTTAGTCACCAATCAAAAGGGTGGTGTTGGTCAAAGTACGATTGCTGCCAACATCCGAGGAAAAATTGTTAATTCAATATGTAGATAAGAAGTATGGTGAATTAGCGTTGAAGTATTCAGATGTCTATTTATTGCGCAATGAGCGCCACTTCAAGATTTATAACTTTACCGACGGAAGGCCGCTTGAGCCGGATTTCGTTCTGTTTCTCATTGGCAAGGAAGAGGTTGATACAAAGCACTATCAAGTATTTATCGAGCCGAAAGGTGGTCATTTGTTGAAGGCGGATGAGTGGAAAGAAAATTTCTTAATGAGTCTGAAGGATGTTGCTCATGTCGAGCAATTATTTGCCAATAAAAAATACGTTGTCTGGGGTTTGCCATTCTTTAATCATTCTGAGCGCATGCCAGAATTTGATGCTAGATTTAAGGAGCTTATATAGAGTTTACTTGCTAGGATTGGTTGATAAGCTTGAGTTGTAAGTAATAAAGTATTATTAAATCATTATATGGTGAACAACAACGTCTTTAAGTCACCTGAAAAGGTAATTGGAGATGGGGAGATTGCAAAATGGCTAGATGCACGGCTCCAGTGAATGGGCACCGCACCGCAAGTGCTGCGGCTGCCTGTCCTGCGTGTAGTAGTCGCTATAGGGGCTACCGGTCATACTCATATTCACCGACGCCTTACTCCTCATCGGAAGCTGGTGTGGGGAGGAGTAGCGCTAGTGGATCATCCAGTAATAGTAGAAAGCCGCGATGGTCGCGAGCAAGTTCATTCATATCGTATACATTTGCTCAAGTCCAGTCGCTCACGCCGATCCGGCAAACCATTGAGAGGCGAGCTGTAGAGCAGCCCGATCTTCGTGATGTTTTCCTGTGTCATGCGTGGGATGATCGACAGGGGGTGGCAAAAGAATTACACGATTTGCTCATTGAAGCTGGTGTCAAGGTTTGGTTCAGCGAGAAGGACCTAGGTCTCGGTATTCCGATGATGCGCGCCATCGACAAGGGTTTGGTGAATTCACGAATCGGGCTTGTACTAGTAACCCCTGCACTGTTAGCTCGCCTACCGAAGGAGAGCGTCGCTGACAAAGAGCTTTCAGCGCTTTTGGCGGGGAACCAGCTCGTTCCTATTGTTCACAATACGACATATGAAGCTCTCCGTAATGTAAGTCCTTTGCTTGCTTCTCGAAGCGGCTTAGACACATCGGAAGATTCAATGCAGGTAGTCGCAACAAAAATTGCCGAGCTAGTTGCTCTCTAGTCATTAGGTGTTGAAGCTGGGCTGGCAGACCTCTCCTCGGGAGTAATGATATGTTCTTCTAGGAGATTTATCCAGCGAGCAGTCGTAAGTGGTACGGACATTCCTGGGGGTAAAGGCGGTTGTTGGGGTAGTAGCTTCTCTATCTCCCCAATGTGTGACTTTAGGTTTTCAATAAATTCTGATAACGTGCTATCGAGCTCCAAAAATCCTAGTCGATTGGGTTTGGCGTGATCGCCACCCCTTGAGATTCCAATGTTTATCGTGCTATTTTCCATGGTTAAGTGAAAGTCAGCGTGAATTAATGCGTTTCGTATTTTTGCCATGTCATTTGTATGATTTACCGCCTGTTTTAGTCTGGCGTAATCAGTGGAATCTTCTCGAAGTGATTCAATGGCAACTGATAAGATAAGGGTTCTCTTCTTATTCCCAGTATCGAGTGCGCGGTAGATTGCATCGGTTTTACCTCTACTTGTTTCTTGTAGGAGGGTGGTGAAATATAGGTACCAAAGAAGTTCTACTTTATTCCAGAGAAGGTTGGCGAACCCTATCTTCTGCAAAGTAAGTCCAATCTGTGATGCCATTGTTAGTCCCGAATAATGTGGCCGTCTTTAAGGGGTTGGGTTTAATGCTTTGATAAGTCTATATCCCCCTTATCTCTAGTGCAATAAGTATTTAATATTTAAAGGGCCCCATCATTACCAAATGGGGCTGATGCAACCAAAGCCATCGAATTTGCCAGTGCATTAGCTCAGTTTCTTTATGTTCTTCCGGCGCGCGTTGAGCGAGGAGGGAAATCTTGACGTTGAACGTTTAGCCATGGTTCATGGATGCGTGGAGGCTTGATTTGACTAATTCTGGCTAGAATATTTCCCTGCACATCCGCTTAAGTCGCAATGGGTTGTCCTCGACATACTGGGCCGTCATTGAAATGGATGAGTGCCCCATCAATTTTGAAACAGCCTTAATATCCGCACCCTTTTCAATGAGAGTGGTTGCAAAAGTTCTGCGTCCTGAATGGCTAGAGGCTCCCAGAATTTTTGCCTCAACAAATATTCTATGGAATAGCTGCTGCAAGGTATTAGGTGTGAATGCCCCGCCTTTCTGGGATATAAAAAGTGGTGCTTGTGGATTAAATAGGATGTCTTCTTGGGTTTGCCGCTCTCCAAGATAATCCTCAAGAGCTTCTATCAGTCTCGAATTGGTCAGGTACACAAAACGTTGCTTGGCTCCCTTGGTGATAGCTGAGCTTAAATTGATCTCCTCTAATAAACGGTCATCTGAGCCTAGAAGATGCTCCACACGAAGACTGGCTAATTCTTTGGCTCGAAGACCAAGTCCAAAAGAGCACCAGAGCAGGGCGGCATTGCGCTTAGCATGCGGTTTCTTGCTGATGATTCTGAGGGTGCGCCGTAATTCTTGTTCAGTCAGTACCTTTGCTTTGCCTTCTTTCATCCAACCCTCCAAAATGTTTATAAAGTGCCTATAAATAGCGGTTTATAAACATAATAGGGGGCAGAAATTTATCTGTACACCGTCAGGGCCTTATCGTTATTGGGAATGTTTACAAATTACAGTTAGTAAACATTTTGGGTTCAACATTTCGCAATGCGGTGGGATCTGTGTGAAATATCCTTGCCCTGGACTTCGCATTAAATTGCTCTTAATTGGCGGTCAGTTTGTGGTTTCTAAGTGTGTGAGCTATTTAATGGATAGTTAATAACATTAATTATCAGCATCAATAAGCCTCAAGGCTCACTCTGTGAGCTAGTGCCATGCCATAGTTAATTCAAATAAGTAAGAGAGAGGGTGGGATGGGCGCTATGTTTTTATTGCTATTGGCTTTCATTTTTGGGTTGATTGCCTTGTATCAATTATTCGCATTAATTGCGGATCTATTGGGGCGGGTTATTTTGAGAATCCCAAAAAGGCCAACCTTACCCCCAATGATTATTTTAAATATCGAACGAAGGGATAAGTAGCGTGACCCATTCGCCATATGGACAATTTGAATCGCAAGATTTTTACGGGGTAATGAAGACATGAAATCAACTAGACGTCAATTTATGGAATGTGCACTTGGAGTTTTGGGTGGGGCAATGACCTCTCATTCACTTGGAATGCCTACTATTTTTCTCCCTGTCTCTGATTTAGGGTTAGCCTCAGGCACATTAGATTTACCAGAAGCCAAGAGATTAGACATGATTGGAGAGTTGGTTGTGACAAGCAAGTTTCAGCCCGGAGCTGGGTTTGCACGTTTGTGGCAATATACCAAAGCTACGCCAGAAGCAATTGAATATCTATCTAATAAAAATTGTACTTCTCTGAATCTGGGCATTCATGAGATTGATCAAGATATTGTGAAAATTCTCCAATCTTGGGAGAGTCTGGAATATCTAAGATTGAATAGGCTAAAAACTTTAAGTCCTGAATGCGCAAAAGATCTTTGTGGTGTTGGAGCTGACCTTCGGCTGGGGCTTGTAGAGCTTGATTCGGTATCAGTTCCTTTAGCCAGAGAATTGGCTAAGAATCAAGGCTGGCTCTATGTTGGTTTGCCTTCTTCCTCAGTAGGGGCGATTGGCGAGTTATCAAAACATCAGGGTAAAACAGGGCTAGATCTTATGATTGAGCCGTCTTATGAGGATGCTATTGCTATTGCGCATCACCGTGGTTCTAGCTTAATTTTAACGTTGCCACCAGAAGGTCCAAGCCCATCATTAGTGAGGGCGCTATCTTCCAATTTGTCAAGAAAAGTAGAGATACAGCACTACGGTGATTCCGCTTATGCATTTTCTAGTATTGAAATTAGCGATCTTGATTATGTGAATGGAGATAGTCTCTTGAGATGGGTTTGGTTGGGGTGATTCAAGTGGGGCTTTAGATGGCCCAGCTAATTTGTTTTTTAAGATTTATATTTTTAAAGGTGTAATTGTTATGTCAGTGACCAAGACTAATAGTTTGGAGATTGATAACTCAAATCCTCATTTGCTTAAGGATGCTGTTCAGGACTTCTTGTTTCAGAGGCAACAGGTTGCCAAGGGATTTGATCGACCTAATTGGCTGCAAACTGGGTTTAGGGATTTCGATCAGGCTTTCGGTGGGTTGCGATTAGGAAGTCTAACAACATTAGCTAGTCGGCCATCTATGGGTAGGTCTGCGCTAGCACTCAATATTGCCGCTAATGCTGCCGTTTCTCAAAACATTGGCGTGCTTTATCTCAGTCTAGAGATGTCGGTGCAGAACTTAGCAGCAAGGCTTCTTAGTCAATTGGCTCAGGTCGAGGTTCGGGATTTATATGAATCCCATATCGATTGGAGTCGGGATCAGGGGATGAGCGTAGCGATTCAGAGAATTGCTTCTGCGCCATTATCGTTGCTCCACTGCCCATATGTCGATGTAGAAAGTATCTGCGATAGGGTGAGGCAGCTTAAGAAAGCTACCCCCTTAACTTTGCTTGTCATTGATGACTTGGCATATGTTAATTTGGCTTCAAAGGATGGCCACGAAATTGCTTCCTATGAGCTAGCCATGCAATCTTTAAAGCAATTAGCTGGCGAGCTGAAAATTGCCATTTTGCTGTTGTCGCCATTAAATCGAGACCCTGAAGATCGAGAAAATAAACGCCCTATATTTTCGGATCTGCCCAGTGTGGCTATTGCTAGGCATTCAGATATGCTGTTATTTTTATATCGCGATGAAGTCTATGATCCAGAAGATGAAAATCGAAATAAAGCCGAGTTAATTGTTGCTAGGAATGATTTTGGACCTACGGGGGTCATTCATCTTGGTGTTGAACTCAAATATCACCGATTTTTAAATCTTTAGTGGTCTGGACCAGATTCATAGCGCTTTAGCAAATTGCAACACTGCTTTTTTCTGAGTTGTAGTTAATTCCCCGTAGCTGGAAATCAATTCGGCGAGAGATTCATCTTCGCAATATAGATAGGCTGTTGGAATGCCCAGTACCTTGGCCAGGGTGCTAGCTGTATTGAAGTCCGGAGCATGTTTACCCCTTTCGTACTGGTTAATTCTGGCTGATGCCGAGAATTCATCAATCCCTGCACGAACCCCTAACTCCATTTGGGAGATCTTTAGTCTTTTGCGTGCGATTTTAAGCCGCATAGCAATGGGGGATTCGTCTTTAGCTGGGCTAACCATGCCTAAGATAATCTTAGTTTTTACTGGCTTTTACACTAAGACTTCCTTAGTATTTGAGGTAAATCCACATATCAATATCAAGCGGATTTAGCTAAATAACGGGGGTTAGGATGAGTAAACTAAATGGAGCCAAAAAGGTTGAATATGGAAGCCTCAATTCAAAGTGCAAAGAGCAATATAACTTTCAGAAAATATCTGCCGTATTGGCTGATTATGGGTATGCAACCATAAAACTTTCGGATGATTGGAAGGGGGCGGATTTTATAGCTCAATCAATGAAAGGGGAAGGATTTCTGAAGGTTCAGCTTAAAGCTCGATTTACAGTTGCAAGAAAATATGAAGAGCATAAGGATTTATATGTTGCATTTCCAGTGGACTTAAAGATTGGTCAATGGTGTATTTATCCCCACAATGAAATGATAAATTTACTTAAAGAGGCTGGGCTTTATCTCAATACAAAATCATGGACAAAGCAAGGCGGTGAATATAGTGTGCCAAAAATACCAAAACAGCTTAAAAAGCTACTAGAAAACTACATGATTGGTTGAGCATTTAAATGAGTGGCATGCAGCGTTTGCACCGTATCACCTACCTCATTCAGGTGAACAAGTGCGTTCCAATCCAGGTCTTTTTGGATGAATTGGAAATATCTAAGGCTACTTTTAAGCGCGATCTTGAGTATTTGCGCAGTCGCATGAATGCCTCTATTGTGTTTGATCGGTTTCAGGGTGGTTATCGTTTTGAAAATCCTGATGATGCCAAGAAAATAGAATTACCCGGTCTGTGGTTTACCGAAAAAGAAGCAACCGCTTTAGCCTTAATGCACCACCTCCTCTCTTCCTTAGATAAGGGTGGCCTGATTGGGCCTCACATTGAGCCGCTCTCAGCCATCATCGATAGCATTCTTGGCCAACATCAAGCATCCGCTAAAGAATTACGCAAGCGAATCAAAGTATTACCCATGGCCCAGCGTAAAACTTCAGTGCAAAGTTTCGCTGAATTAGGCAGTGCGCTGCTAAATCGCCAGCGTCTACGCATTACTTATTACGCTAAAGTCAAAAATGAAACTACGCAGCGGGAGATCTCACCCCAGCAACTCATTTATTACCGGGATAACTGGTATGTAGATGCATATTGCCACTTGCGCAATGGATTACGCAGTTTTGCGGTGGATGGTATTCGTAGTGCGGTCATTCTGGATCGCAAGGCAAAAGAGATCGCTGAAAAAGAGCTCAAAGACTATTTTGGACAAAGTTATGGCCTCTTTTCGGGCGGGGCAAACAAAAGAGCTAAGTTACGATTTACTCCGGAACAGTCTAGGTGGATTTCAACGGAAGTTTGGCACAAAGATCAAGTGGGATATTTTGACGAGGGCGGTTATTACATTCTGGAATTTGATTACAACCAAGATCCTGAGCTGGTAATGGATATCCTGAAATATGGTTCGGCTGTAGAGGTTTTAGGGCCGCCAAGCCTTAGAAAAAGGGTGGTCGATGAAATTGAAAAGATGAGAAGAGCTTATTGCGGTTGAGCTTCCCTTCTT
>CAIYZI010000563.1 GCA_903930665.1 uncultured beta proteobacterium | reverse complement strand
GCGCGGTTATCAAGTTACTCTCATTGAACGTCATCGCTATGCGGGCATGGAAACTTCTTATGCTAATGGCGGTCAATTATCCGCCTCAAATGCTGAGGTGTGGAATCATTGGTCTACTATTTACAAAGGCATTAAGTGGGTCTTTAAAAAAGATGCGCCACTACTAATTAATTTGAAGCCTGACTGGCATAAGTTGTCATGGTTTTCACAATTTATAGCGTCTATTCCAAATTACAAAACCAATACAATTGAAACGACGCGCATGGCAATTGAGGCTCGAAAGTATTTATTTCAATGGGCTCGGGATGAATCAATTGATTTTGATTTAAAGCAAGAGGGTATTTTGCATATCTATAGAGATAAGGCGGGATTCAAACATGCGGGAGAAGTTTCTAAATTACTTGCCTTAGGCGGTTTAGAGCGTCACTCAGTAACCCCTGAAGAAATGAAAATCATTGAACCCACTTTAGCTGGTAAGTACTATGGTGGCTATTACACCCAAAGCGATTCCACTGGAGATATTCATAAATTTACTTATGGCTTATCACTCGCTGCTGAGGGGCTGGGTGTCAAAACCATTTATGACCACAAAGTGACAAAGGTAGATTCCGACGGCAAGAAGGTCCGCATTGACTTGGAGGCTGATGGTGCCACCCATCAATTGGTGTTTGATGACGTCGTAATATGTGCTGGAATAGAAAGTCGTCAGCTTGCAAAGCAGTTAGGGGATGAGGTCAATGTCTACCCAGTTAAAGGTTACTCCATTACCGTAAATTTAAATGATGAAAGAAGCCGCTTAGGTGCTCCCAATGTCAGTCTGCTAGATGACGAAACGAAATTGGTTAGCAGTCGGCTCGGAGTAGATCGTTTGAGGGTCGCGGGCACTGCAGAATTTAATGGTGACAACAAAGACATTCGCGCTGATCGAATTAAGCCATTAGTTGATTGGGTAGAAGCGTGCTTCCCTGAAGTGGGTACGCGATCAGTAGTGCCTTGGGCGGGTCTTCGCCCTATGATGCCGAACATGATGCCGCGCGTTGGTAAGGGGGCAAAGTCCAATGTCTTCTACAACACTGGCCATGGTCATCTGGGATGGACTTTGTCTGCCTGTACCGCAGAAATGATTGCTGATGTTATTCAATTAGAGGTTCGGCCTAATTAAATAATCCCATGCAATACTGAGCTTGGCCTCTAAAGAATCAACCGATTAAACACTGAAAAGCTTGCAAAAATGACTGTGCATTATGACTATGTAGTAATTGCTGGGGGTTTGGCAGGAGCTACCGCTGCAGAGACGCTTCGTACTGAAGGAGCTGAAGGCAGTATTGCTATTTTGTCAGCTGAATCCATTTATCCTTACCAAAGACCTCCTTTATCAAAGGGCGTTTTAAATGGAGATATTGCTCCAGAGCCCCGTTTTATTTTGGATCCCAAGAAATATCAAGAGCTCAATATTGAGGTTCTCTTAAATAGTCCGGTGACTGCGGTAGATACCGGTAAACATTTGGTCAGGATAGGCTCGGGCGAAGAAGTTCACTATAAAAAATTACTAATTGCTAGTGGATCTACGCCTAAGAAGCTGGATGTCCCTGGTGCAACATTAGAGGGTATTCATTACCTGCATGTTTTTGCGGATGCAAGTGCCATTCATCAAGAGGCGCTAACCGCTAAAGAGTTGGTAGTGATTGGCGGTAGCTTTATCGGGCTAGAAGTAGCAGCTTCTTTAGCGCAAAAAGGGCTAAAGGTTACCTTGCTTGAGCGTGATCATCTTCTGGGGCAAT
>CAIYZI010000562.1 GCA_903930665.1 uncultured beta proteobacterium | reverse complement strand
TATAATGTTCACACACCAATTCATTTTTACTGGTTGTATGAATGTTGGTTAAGAAGTCTCCTGACGATTGGTTATGTATAGCCAATTTTGACCACTCCTTGGAGTGGTCTTTTCTTTTAAACGTGCCACTTTATAAAATAACAAGGTGATTCCTTAGCTGGACCATTAAATTTACCTACCGTAACGCTTACAACTCATGAAACACCCCCCCCAGTTCTACTGGATTTTGTTGCTCAATATCGAGCCCCATCATTTAAAAGTCATCACCACAACTATTTTTACAGCTGCAATTATTGCGCTGCAACAAAAACAATTATTCATTTATTCGTTAAGATAAGACCCTGAATAAATTACGGCTTTTAAAGCGACGTATTTAATAACACTAAGAACTAAATTTCTGGAGAAAAATTCATGATTGATCTAAATGTCAATGGAAAAAAATATAAGGTGGATGCAGATCCAGACACTCCGTTGCTTTGGGTTATTCGCGAACAAGTTGGTCTAACTGGTACGAAATATGGTTGCGGTATTGGTGCTTGCGGTGCGTGCACGGTACTTTTTGATGGCCAAGCAATGCGTAGTTGTGTACTTCCCGTAGGCGCTGTAGGTGGCAAGAAGATTGAAACGATTGAAAGCCTAGAAAAGAATGGGCAACTCTCCAAAATCCAGCAAGCCTGGGTAGATCACCAAGTTCCACAATGTGGCTATTGCCAGTCTGGCATGGTGATGGCTACCACAGCCTTATTACGTAGTAACCCAAAGCCAACAGACATTCAAATTGATGAGGCTGTTAGCAATATTTGTCGTTGTGGAACCTTCCAGCAAGTACGTGAAGCTATTCATGCAGTTAGCAAGGCATAAGGGGTTAAAGATGACAACAACAATTACAAATACTTCACGCAGACATTTCATCGTTGGTGCTTCTGCAATTAGTGCCGGCCTGGCAATTGGTTTTGATTTTTCCCTTGGTATCTCCGAGGCAAATGCAGCTATGGGCACAGGCACCACCTCAATGACTCCACTATCCATTCCAGAAATTGGCGTGTGGGTGGTAGTTAAACCCAATGATGACGTAGTCGTTCGTATCGTTCGCTCCGAAATGGGCCAGGGCACTATTACGGGTTTAGCACAGATGGTTGCAGAGGAGCTTCAATGCGACTGGAAGAAGGTAAGCTATGAATACCCATCTCCAGCTGAAAGCTTAATTCGCAAGCAGGCCTGGGGCAGCTTTTCAACTGGTGGTAGCCGTGGAATTCGCACATCAGAACAATATGTTCGTAAGGGCGGTGCCGCAGCGCGGATGATGTTAATTCAAGCTGCTGCAAATAACTGGAATGTATCTCCAAGTGAATGTATTGCTTTAAATAGTGTTATTACGCATACCCCTACAGGGCAGACAACTACTTTCGGTAAGGTGTCTGTTGCAGCATCGCAATTACCCTTGCCAACCGAAATTCCACTAAAAGATCCAAAAGAATGGAAGTTAATCGGCAAACCAGTAAACCGCATTGATGGAGTACCTGATAAGGTTACCGGTCGTCAGATTTATGCAATTGATCTGAAGTTACCAGGCATGTTAGTGGCTAACATTAAAGAATGTCCAGTTTTTGGTGGAAAAGTTAAAAGCTTTGACGCCACCAAAGCCTTAGCCATGAAAGGCGTCAAAAAAGTTGTTCCAGTTGGCGATTCTGCTGTGGCAGTTGTTGCCGATACTTTTTGGCATGCAAAAACTGCGTTAGAACAAGTCGATATTGTTTGGGATAACGGTCCTAATGCTAATGTTTCGAGCGCTACTATCCTCAAATACCTGCAAGATGGATTAACGGCAGATGATGCGTTTGTAGGAAACTCCAATGGAGATATGAAAGAGGCTATTGCCAAGTCTTCAAAAACAGTTGAATCCACCTTCTTTTATCCTTTCTTAAATCACGCTACCTTGGAGCCCATGAATGCCTCAGCAAAATGGACTCCCGAGCTTTGCGAAGCTTGGGTTCCAACGCAAGATGGCGAAGCATCTTTAGCCGCAGTAATTGCAGCATCTGGGTTGCCTGCTGAAAAATGTAATGTCTATAAGGTGAACCTAGGCGGTGGCTTTGGACGTCGTGGAGCATTTCAGGACTACACCACACAGGCAGTCAATATTGCGAAGCAAATGCCAGGTACTCCGATTAAATTAATCTGGACGCGTGAAGAGGATATGACTCAAGGTCGCTATCACCCGATCATGATGTGCAAACTCACCGGGACTTTTGATGAAAAACAAAATTTGACCGGCTTAAATATGCGCTTATCAGGGCAATCGATCTTGACTTCAGTACGTCCTGCTGTAGTTGCTGCTAATAAAGGAAAAGATCCATTGGTATTTCAGGGGCTGGATTCTTCGGGCGAGGCAAGTTTGAATTACAGTTTCCCCAATTTGATGGTTGACCACTCCATGCGTAATACTTCAGTTCCGCCAGGCTTTTGGCGTGGAGTAAATGCCAATCAAAATGCAGTTTTCCTAGAATCGTTTATGGACGAATTGGCTGATGCTGCCGGTGCCGATCCAGTCGAATTCCGTCGTAAATATATTAGCAATCCCCGTGCTTTAACAGTACTTAATGCTGTGGCCGAAGGTATTGGTTGGGATAAGCCCGCTCCAGCTGGTATCTATCGTGGCATTGCCCAAATGAAGGCCTTTGGAAGCTATGTAAGTGCTGCATGTGAGATCTCTGTTACTAACGGCAATGAAGTAAAAATCCATCGTATGGTTGCAGCAACAGACCCTGGCTATGTAGTGAACCCAGCTCAAGTTAAACGTCAAGTTGCTGGATCCTTTGTGTATGGTTTATCCGCTCTATTTGAAGAAGAAATCACCATCGAGAATGGTGCAGTCGTTCAAAGAAACTTTGATAACTTTAATTCCATTCGTATTTCTCAAATGCCTAAAGTTGAAGCTATTCTGATACAAGGCGGTGGCAATGAGTGGGGCGGGGTTGGTGAGCCTACCATTTGCGTTGCAGCACCAGCGGTTTTAAACGCTATTTATCGCGCTACAGGTAAGCGCTATAGAACGGCGCCATTAAAAAACAGTGGCATTAAATTGGTTTAAATGGCATTGAAGAAATTGGGGTATGCGTCAGCAATTGTTTTATTGCTAGCCACACTCCAATTTCCCCTAACTGTTTTTGCTCAATCCGATGAGGGAGATGCTATTAGTCAATCTCTCTCTCGAAGTCCTGGGGATCCAGTCCGTGGGAGGGCTATAGTTTTAGGACGTCAAACGGGTTTATGCATTTTGTGCCACAGCGGGCCATTTCCTGAAGAAGCTTTTCAGGGCAATCTTGCGCCGGATTTAGGCTTGAGTTCTGCGAGATTGTCGCAGGCTCAATTA
>CAIYZI010000561.1 GCA_903930665.1 uncultured beta proteobacterium | reverse complement strand
CGTTTGGGTGAAATCGTTGACGGTCAGTATCAAACCATGAAATCTAAGAACGGCGCATATGTTCGCGAAACAGTTTTCAATACTCCCGAACTTAAGGCTTTGGTTAGCGACTGGAGTGATGATGATATTTGGCAATTGAATCGTGGCGGTCATGATCCCCATAAGGTCTATGCAGCGTTTCATGCGGCTGTAAATCAAAAAAATCAACCTACAGTAATTTTGGCTCATACCATTAAGGGTTACGGTATGGGTGGTTCTGGTGAGGCGATGAATATTGCTCACCAAGCTAAGAAAATGAATGCGGATGACGTACGTCGCTTCCGTGATCGTTTTGAAATTCCTGTGAAAGATGAGCAGTTAGAGGAGATGCCTTTGGTGAAGTTTGCTGAAGGCAGCCCAGAGCTTGAGTACATGAAGGCACGCCGTCAGGAGTTAGGTGGTTACCTGCCTCAACGTCGTACTAAAGCAGAGAGCTTGCCAGTACCTTCATTGGATGTTTTCTCAGCTTTATTAGAGGCAACAACAGAAGGTCGTGAGATTTCCACAACGATGGCTTTTGTACGAATTCTCAATACGATTGTTCGTGACAAGGTTTTAGGAAAACGAGTCGTCCCGATTGTTCCTGATGAATCCCGTACCTTTGGTATGGAAGGTATGTTCCGTCAGTTAGGTATCTGGAATCAACTAGGTCAGCTCTACACCCCAGAAGATCACGATCAACTGATGTTTTACAAAGAGGATAAGAGCGGACAAATTCTCCAAGAGGGTATCAATGAAGCGGGTGGTATGTGCGACTGGATTGCGGCAGCCACATCGTATTCAACTCATGGTGTTCCGATGTTGCCTTTCTACATTTTCTATTCGATGTTTGGCTTCCAAAGAATCGGCGATTTAGCATGGGCTGCTGGAGATATGCGTAGCCGTGGATTCTTGCTTGGCGGTACTGCGGGTAGAACCACTTTGAATGGTGAAGGCTTGCAACATGAGGATGGTCACAGTCAGATCTGGAGTTCTGCGGTTCCTAACTGCGTTAGCTACGACCCATCATTCGCTTTTGAAGTCGCTGTTGTTATTCAAGACGGTATGCGTCGTATGCTCACAGCTCAAGATGATGTGTACTACTACATCACCTTGATGAATGAGAATTACGCTCACCCAGCCATGCCAAAAGGTGCCGAAAAAGACATTATTAAGGGCATGTATAAGCTCAAGTCTGTCGGTGATGCTAATGCCAAATTACGCGTGCAATTGTTGGGTTCAGGCACCATCTTCAGGGAAGTAATTGAAGCTGCTGACATGTTGGAAAAAGATTGGGGTATTGCTTCTGATTTGTGGGGCTGCCCAAGCTTTACTGAGTTGGGTCGCGATTGGACTGCAGTTCACCGCAGTAACTTACTCAATCCAACTGCTCAGCCTATCTTGTCACATGTTGAAAACTGTTTAAAAGATACGACAGGCCCGATCATTGCCGCTACCGATTATGTGCGTTTATTTGCCGAGCAGATTCGTCCAGCTATTCAGCACATGGGTCGCCGTTATGAGGTGTTGGGTACCGATGGTTTTGGTCGTTCAGATACTCGTGAGAAATTACGTGACTTCTTTGAGGTTGATCGTCGCTGGGTTGTGTTAACCGCATTGCGTTCTTTAGTTGATTCTGGTCAATTGGATCGTCAAAAACTAGCCGATGCCATTAAGAAGTACGGCATCGAAACTACAAAACCCAATCCAATGACGGTTTGATTAGAGACAGACAAAATGAGCAAATTAATCGAAATTCAAGTTCCCGATATTGGGGATTACAAAGACGTGCCTGTTATTGAGGTCTTGGTTAAAGTTGGCGATCAAGTAGAAAAAGAGCAATCCATTGTGGTGTTGGAGTCTGATAAGGCCACCATGGATGTTCCGTCTTCTCACTCTGGCATCGTGAAAGAAATCAAAGTCAAGGCAGGGGATGTTTTGTCACAAGGTTCAGTAGTGATCTTGCTTGAAGAAGGTGCCGCTGCTGCGGCTCCTGCTCAAGCGGGGGTATCTAATGTAGCTCCAGTAAGCGCACCTAACGTTGCAACTTCTTTAGTCCAGATTCAAGTACCTGATATTGGAGATTACAAAGATGTTCCTGTGATTGAAGTATTGGTAAAAGCTGGTGATCAAGTTGAGAAAGAACAATCGATTGTTGTTCTTGAATCTGACAAAGCTACTATGGATGTTCCTTCTTCATACTCAGGCATTGTTAAAGAGGTCAAAGTCAAAGTAGGCGATTTGCTTTCTGAGGGTTCGGTTGT
>CAIYZI010000560.1 GCA_903930665.1 uncultured beta proteobacterium | reverse complement strand
CGCTCACTTTGCCCATTATTATTCCACCCGCCATTTCTAAAAAAATTGCTGACATTGAAGCTGCATTAACGCCATTTGACTCATTTGAACTATTTGGACAACTTAACCAACTAGCAAACAGCGCCAATCCTACCGATGATGAACGTCTTGGCTATCAGGCGGAAGTTCTTGGATTTCAATTTGTGCCAATGCGTGGAAATGAATCCAGCCCTCGGGGTGGCTATTTTGGTCCATTTTTTTCCTACACAACGGCAGCTGGTGAGATGATAAATAGTCCGGAAGCCAAAAGCATTTCGCCAGAGGTAATTGAATACTGGAAAGGCCGCTCAAAGGAAACACCTCACCCCTCCCTTCAAGCTCGATATGCTGATTTAGCCCTAGATATTGGGTGCATATTCAATCATGAACACCCCGACAAAGTACTACAAATAAGCTCCCCCGCGAGCTTTATCAGATCGCTATTGATGGCTATATACGCACTGTAGAAGAAAACCTATCATTTGGAGAGCATCAAACCTGGGTATTTCTTAAGAGGGCTGCTGATCTTGCTTTATATATTCAAGATACCCAGAAAATTGCGCAAGTTAAATTGATTGCATTTGCCCATGTCCGTAAGCAATCGGACCTAGATCAATCAAGATCGTGGTGGGATCTTGATAACTTGGTTTGGAAAGGAAAGGGTCTGGAACCAAACGAAGCAGAACGCAATGAACTCATTGGGTGGCTTGAAGATGCGCTAGAAGCCTCCTCCAACATTCATGATAAAAATCGCTTTAACCCGCATGATGCCCTCAATGCAGCAGAACTTCTTCAACGCTGGTATGGAATTTTGAAGCAACCTGATCGTGGCATTTCTGCAATCAGAAAGGCTGGCACCGCTTTTGAGGAGCTGTCAGCCAAAACAAATGCGCTTACTGCAATTGCGTGGCTCCAAGACTTAAGCTTTAGATATAAAAATGCGAATTTAATGGGAGATGTAGTCCGCGTTAACGCAATGATCAAAGCAAGGGCAGCCGAAGCCGAAGGGGAAATGACTCAACATGAGATTAAAGTTGAAATCCCCAAAGATGAAATGGATCAGTGGCTAAATGAACTATTTTCCGAATCCCTTGAAATCTCTTTAGCCCGCATCGCTTTTAATCTCATGCACACTCCGGAAAAAATAATCCAAATCATTGAAAACTCAGCTAATAATGCGCCACTACAAGCCCACCTCCCAATCACTATTATGGGAAATGATGGTTTCACTCAAGCAAAAATTGGCTCAGTAACAGACGATATGACAGGCCGCATTACATACATGGCATCTACACTTATCGGTCATCGAGCCCCATGGCTTAATTTTGCATTTGATCATGCCAGAGAAAAATTTCAGCTCGATTCGGACAAATTATTTACATGGCTAACTCAAAGTCCTCTATTCTCACCAAGCAAAAATACCCTGTTAAAAACTGGTATCGATGCATGGTTTTCAGAAAACTATGTAGTAGCAATTCACCTCCTAATCCCCCAGGTCGAGGCTGCGCTCAGGGAATGGCTTATTTTGATGGGTGAATCGGCGATGCGACCCACCCGCGATCAAACTGGTTTTGAAGCAATTGGCATGAGTGCAGTTTTGAACACAGAATCGTTTAAAACCAAAATTCATCCTATGCTCAGATTACATATGGATGCCTTATTTACCAACCCCAAAGGTCTTAACCTTCGCAATCGATTAGCCCATGGGATAATCGACCCAGAAATTTTGCACAGAGGAACTGCCAATTGGGTAATACTGAATCGCTACCAATATCCTAGACACT
>CAIYZI010000559.1 GCA_903930665.1 uncultured beta proteobacterium | reverse complement strand
TGTTTGGGTGATTTGGAGTCCGAAAAGACCAGAAGCTTGAATGCTTATTCCAAAATTGCACGTGCAGCATTAAAAAGCCTCAGCGGTGGATCTATTGTTAATGCGCTTTGGTTTGTTCCAGGCTTTGCTTTAAGCAATAAAACCGATTTTATTGCCGAGGAAGTCCGTCTTACGATTCAGTATGCTGGAGACCAGGCCTATCGTTTTGGCGTTCATCAGCCAGCTCTCAAATTTAAGGTCAAGGACAAAGCGGATACTTTTGCCCATCTCACCTTCGCTGGAAATGATCTGTGCGCTAAAGATCTTAAAGCTGCCGTTGCGGAGGGTATCGCGATGGTTGAGGGCATGAACCTAGCGAAAGATTTAGGTAATCTACCTCCTAATATTTGCACGCCTACCTATTTGGGTAAAACTGCGTTGGGTTTAAGCAAAAAAGTGGGTCTCAAGGTAGAGGTCTTAGGTAGAAAACAAATCGAAGCTTTGGGTATGGGTTCTTTTTTATCTGTGGCTAAAGGTTCTGATACCCCTCCTCAATTCATCATCATGCGTCATCAAGGTGGCAAAGCTGGTGAGGCACCTATTGTGTTGGTTGGTAAGGGAATTACCTTTGATACAGGCGGCATCTCTCTGAAACCTGGCGAAGCTATGGATGAGATGAAGTACGACATGTGTGGTGCAGCTTCTGTTATCGGCACGATGTATGCGGCAGGTTTAATGAAGTTAAAGAAAAATGTGATCGGCGTTATTCCCACTTGCGAAAACATGCCTTCAGGGCAGGCTACGCGTCCTGGTGACATTGTGAAAAGTATGTCCGGTCAAACCATTGAGGTTCTCAATACCGATGCTGAAGGCCGTTTAATTCTGTGTGACGCCTTAACTTACGTTGAGCGCTTTAAACCTAAGGCCGTGATTGATATTGCCACTCTGACTGGCGCTTGCATTATTGCTTTGGGCCATGTTCATAGCGGCTTGTTTTCAGAAGATGAAGCCTTGGTTGATGCTTTAACGAAAGCTGGTCATGCCTCCTTGGATACGGTGTGGCGTTTGCCGCTAGATGCCGCATATCAAGAGCAGCTGAAATCGAATTTTGCCGATATCGCCAATATTGGCGGTCGTCCTGCGGGTAGTGTGACAGCAGCATGTTTCTTAGCGCGCTTTACTGAAAAATACAAATGGGCTCACTTAGATATTGCAGGTACTGCATGGAAGAGTGGGGCTGCTAAAGGCTCTACTGGCCGACCTGTGCCTTTGTTATTGAACTTCTTGCTTGAGCAGAAGTAATTCTTGTTTATTGACTCTTTAATGAAATAAGCCCATGGCAAGAATTGATTTTCATAGTAATGTGGCAGATAAACTTGAGTACGCGTGTCGTTTAACTCGCAAGATTTGGAGTGCCACACCAGCAGGCCAGCCCGTCAGAAATATTGTGATGGTTGGTGAGAAAGCAGATCTGAAAAAATTGGATGAGTTGCTCTGGACTTTTAGTGCAACGGATTTTTTGCCGCACAGTTTTATTGATGATGAGAATGCAGCCGAAACGCCTATCGTATTAACGGATGATTTCGCTTCTCCTGCATTACATGGAGTTCCTCATGCGGATGTCATGATTCATTTGGGTATGCGCATGCCTAAGGATGTAGCAGCTCTTGTCGCTCGCTTTCCTCGTATTGTTGAAGTGGTGACGATAGATGATGCAGAGCGCTTAGCTGGACGTGAACGATACAAGGCATATCGAGATTCAGGTCACGAATTGCATAATTTTGACCAATCCAAAAGTTAAGACTTTTTCATTTTTACTGCCATTATGTTGATTCATCCTCAGTTTGACCCTGTAGCCATTCATAT
>CAIYZI010000558.1 GCA_903930665.1 uncultured beta proteobacterium | reverse complement strand
TGCCAATGCCCTGTTTCCGAAATTGGGCCAACACTGCCATTCTCCCGATCTGGGCTGATCCATCTTGAAGGTTAATGAGTCTTCCTGTTGCAATGCAACATCCATCTTCATATGCAAGAGCATGCAGTGCCAACGGATCCCACTCGTCTATTTCAATTTCTTGAGGAACCCCCTGCTCCTCAATAAACACTAATGACCGGATGGAATAGGCTTCAGGAGCAGCTTCCTCCCAGGGTTTAATCACAATCACACAAAATACCCATTTAATTTTCTAAATAATCCTAT
This sequence comes from uncultured beta proteobacterium, assembly GCA_903930665.1. GTDB lineage: Bacteria > Pseudomonadota > Gammaproteobacteria > Burkholderiales > Burkholderiaceae > Polynucleobacter. The sequence goes on along the minus strand of CAIYZI010000558.1, from coordinate 2,615 downwards.
TTTTACTGGTTTTTGGATAAATTACCAAACCCAGCTATCAAGGGGGTTTATCGTGGTTACAATGGTTCGGAGGCGTGGAACTGGTACGTCCTTTTTTAATCATTATCTATTTGGGAGATATCTTGAAGAAATCTTTAATTGCATCATTAGTTGCCTTTATCGGCTTTACAGTTGCTAACGTCGCATTCGCGCAAGCTCCAGCCAAAATGTTGCCATTGGCTGCAGAAGTTGCTGTTCTTACGGCTACTGTAGATTCAGTGGATGTTAAAAATCGTATCGTTGTATTAAAAGATGCAAACGGTAACTTGGTACAGATGAATGTATCTAAGCAAGTTAACGATTTAGACCGAGTAAAAAAAGGCGATGTTTTTGTAGTTGAGCATGCTCAAGCGATTGCTGTTGGTTTAACTTTGGCCCCTAAAGGCGCTAAGCCTGGCGTTTCAGGTGTGCATTCAGTGGTTATTTCGGGTAAAGGCACTACAAAGCCGTTTGAGGAAACAACTAATACTGTTTATGCGACTGTAAAGATCGATACTATTGACGCTAAAACACGTGTTGTCACTTTCACACTTCCAAGTGGCGAAAAGCAAAAAGTTAAAGTCGATTCAAGCGTTCTCGGTCTTGAAAAATTTAAAGTTGGTGATGATGTGATTGTTGAATTTGTTGACGATACTGCTATTGGATTTGTTCCAGCTGCTAAGAAGTAATTTATAGGTTTACCCATTCATTGCAGCGATGCTCTGCGTACAAAAATGCCCATCAGATTGGATTTGATGGGCATTTTCTATTTATAAGGCTAAATTTGAAGCCTACAATGAACACATGTTTAAGCAAGCGCCTGTAAACGCTGATATAGCTCACTTTTCAAGTTTGGGTGCAACCGACCTGTTGAAAGAGTTGGGTAGCTCCATAGACGGTTTGAGTAATGAAGTCGCAATGACAAGGTTGGATCGGTATGGTCCAAATTCACTGGATGTTTCAAAGCGCTTAAATCCAGTCCTGCAGTTTTTAGTCTTATTTCTTTCCCCGCTACCTCTACTTCTGATCGGCCTATCTTTCGTAACCTTTATTACTGGGGGTACCATTGGTGCTCTGGTGATAGCGCTAATGGTTTTACTGTCTACTGGTCTCGCCTTTTTACAAGAATTCAAATCGAATAAGGCAGCTGAAAAACTAAAAAGTATGGTCAGTATTAAAGTGACCGTGCTCAGAAATGGAGTTGAGCTCGACATTCCATTTAGAGAGGTTGTACCTGGCGATGTGGTGAAGTTATCCGCTGGCGATCTTATGCCGGCCGACTTGCGTTTATTAAGTTCAAATGATTTGTTTGTAAATCAGTCCTCTCTCACTGGTGAATCTATGCCAGTGGAAAAAGTTTCTGCTGAGGCGCCAGAATCAAGCAAAGCGTTATTTGATCTTCCAAACGTCTGCTTTATGGGAAGTCATGTAGTTTCTGGTTTGGGCTTAGGCGTTGTTTTACGTACAGCAACCCAAACTCAATTTGGTCAGCTGGCATTAGAGATTACGAGCCAGAAGAAAGTTTCTAGTTTTGATCAGGGAATCAAGCGCTTTATTTGGCTCATGATTCGCTTCATGGTTGTAATGGTACCCCTTGTTTTCTTTATTAATGGCTTCGTTAAAGGGGATTGGTTAGAGGCCTTATTGTTCGCCACTGCTGTAGCCGTAGGTTTAACCCCTGAAATGCTACCCATGCTGGTTACTGTGAATTTGGCCAAGGGTGCCATCGCCATGTCGCATAAACGGGTGATTGTGAAGCGTTTAAATTCTATTCAGAACCTAGGCGCGATGGACGTGCTTTGTACTGATAAAACCGGCACCTTAACTCGGGATGAAATTATTCTTGAGCGCTATGTCACGATTGACGGCAAAGAAGACGATCGCGTACTTGACTATGCCTATCTTAATAGCCATTACCAATCAGGCCTTAAGAACTTGCTAGATGTAGCGGTCCTAAAGCATGAAGAAGTACATCAAAAACTTCATGCCACAGTGACTTATGAAAAGATCGACGAGGTACCTTTTGATTTTCAGCGCAGACGCATGTCTGTAGTAATTAGGCATAGCGATGGTCGCCAAACTCTAATTTGTAAGGGCGCAGTTGATGAGACGGTAAGCTGCTGCTCCAAGGTTTACTTGAATGGTGATATAAGGGAGATGACATCTGATCATCGAATTCAAGGAGCAAGTCTATTTGCAGAGTTAAGCGCCGATGGTTTTCGAGTGATTGCAGTTGCCATCAAAGAATTGCCTACGTATACAGGTGAGATCCCAAAATATACTCAGGCCGATGAAGTAGGGCTTACCTTAATGGGGTATGTTGCCTTTCTGGACCCTCCCAAAGAAACTGCTAAACCTGCGATTGCGCTTTTAAGAGATTCTGGAATTTCGATTAAAGTTTTAACTGGTGATAACGAATGGGTTACCAAAAAAATCTGCACGGACGTAGGTTTGCAATTTTCATCTGTGATGCTTGGGCAAGAAGTTGATGCATGCGATGATTTTATGTTGGCAAAGGCTGTAAAGGAAAATTCTATATTTGCGCGAATGACGCCACAACAAAAATCCCGAGTCATTCAAGCTCTGCAAGCTCAAGG
>CAIYZI010000557.1 GCA_903930665.1 uncultured beta proteobacterium | reverse complement strand
TAGGCCCAGTAATGACAGATGTTGGGTTTTCAATTAATCCAACAACGACATTTGAGAGCTGTCCCCAATTAGATGTTCTTTGTGTGCCTGGCGGCTTTGGAATCGGCGATCAGATGGTTGATGAAATAACACTCTCATTCCTGCGCAAGCAAAGCATCGGCGCAAAATACATAACCTCCGTCTGTAATGGATCACTCATTCTTGCGGCTGCTGGAATCCTCAAGGGACGCAAAAGTGCGAGTCATTGGATCTGGAGCAAATATCTTCCGCTATTTGGTGTTGAACCCATTAATCAACGAGTGGTTAAAGATGGAAAATTTATCTCTGGCGGAGGAGTAACTGCGGGCATTGATTTTGCTTATGAGCTAGCTGCTGAGCTTGCAGGGGAAGATATTGCCAAGCGACTTCAGTTAGCGCTTGAATACGATCCTGCGCCACCATTTGATTGCGGTTCCCCCGAAAAAGCAGGTCCAGCATTAGTGAATGAGGTGCTGGCTCTCCAAAAGGATCGAATTTTTACTATGGAAGCGGTGATTCAAAAGGCGGCCCTCAGTTTAGGCGCGTAATGGTGTGGCATTAAATACGTCGAGCAGAAATTTTCGTATCTATTTTATTGCTGACGCCACATAGAGATATCGAGCTCAGGCAGAAAACAGTACCTTAGGAAAATTGGCTTAATGGAGGCATTACAAAGCTGCCTCTAATTTCTATTAAATTAACTAGCGCCTGATGTTACTTTCGGCCCCATAAAAAATTGATCCGAAAACATCTGAAATAGTTGGTTCATTCCGTCTTTGCCTGCAGCAACCAAAAAACCATGTGCCGTTTTGAACGGCGCCTCGTCTTTAATTTGATTTGCCATTGCCACAAAGTTCTTATCAGCAGAGATTAAAAAATCGGCATCACAAAGGTGAACTGCTATGGCAGAATCAGTTGGATTTCCTGCGGTTACCTTGCGTTCACTTTGCAATGCATACACCGCAAATCTTAACCACTCTCTAGGAACCGCTGTCGCTTGCACTTCAGATTCCCAAAATTTAATAAAGTCGCCAGTATAGTAATTTAGAAGGAGGTTGAGATCTATATCGCAACTAATCCACTGTCGGAATGCAGATTTACTTTGGAGCATATTGGTCCAGACTGCAAGAGCATAAACACGCCAAGCATCTAGCCTAACTATTTTTCCCTCATTCGTCACCCAAGTGCCCTCAATCTGGTCGAGTGAATTGCCATTCAAAATCTTTTCCCCTTGCTCGAGAACGGCTGACCGAAGGTCTTGAGACTGTAGCCTGGCCACTTCTAGCGCACCCGCATCTTGGGAGTGATAGTGAGCTGCAACCTCGGCAGCATTAGTTCTTGCCTTCCCCCAAAATCCACCTTTTGTTCTAATCCAGTCGTATCGAAGATTATTAAAGAGGGTGGTGTTTTTATCTTTTAGAGCCCATTCAGGGTGCAGTCGAATGATTTCACGCTTCACATCTTCACATTGCAGATAGGCATCCGGCATTAAGCGGTCCCAGCAGTCCCTAGTCTGGACTTCAACAATTTTTTTCCTAAGCGCCGAATCGTTTATGCGAAGAGTTTCTATTACAACGCTGGGAGCAACAACAACTTTCATGCCTTGTTTGCGAGTGGCTTTGTATAGACTATCCTGGTAGTTATTGTCTACAAGATACCGCCAAATATTTGTATCTAAAAGTAATCGCATGGAATGAGAGCTTTCTTATGGTTAGCGTTTAAGCAAACATAAATATTTTGTATTTTGGCTGCCAGTCTCGTTACTCAGTATTTAATGAGGCTGGCGTATTGCCTAATGTGTTTTCATTGCTCACTCTTCTGAAATATTGTGACCACCATCTCGCAATACCTTGGCCCAGCGTCGAATCGTTGCGCGTAATTTGCGCTGGGCATCATCATCGAGCGGCATAGTCGGCGCCAACTCTAAGGCTTGTGCGGTCGTAAGGTAGGCGTACTCCAGTAGCGCCATACAAAACTCTCGATCTTTATCTCGCCCTGCCGCAGCTTTTGCAAGAAAGAGATCAAGCACATCAAGGCAGTACCCCACTCGACCATTGGTATTGTTGTTTTGCACGCGATGGACGCGCGTCATCCAGTCTTTTGGCAATATTGCGGTATCCGGTCCCACGCCTTGAGCGTAGTAACCATAAGTCTCGTGGAACTGTGAGCCTTCACCAATTGCGCCATCAATCTCATCGGCTAAATCAGGAGCCTGTCGTGGATAGATGTCCGCCTCCATCGAGACTGTGAAGACCTTTTCTGGATTGGGTACTTGGCCCAGCATTGACTGGCTACCGATGATCACAAATTCATATTGATTGGTGACATCAGCGCTGGCGCGAATGATGTGCTCTAGCTCTTCTCGTGTCATGGCGCATC
>CAIYZI010000556.1 GCA_903930665.1 uncultured beta proteobacterium | reverse complement strand
GGTTAAGGTCTTTCCGAGGGTTTGATTTTGTTGCCATACCCTCAAGCATAACGATTACTAGAAATCAGTCAAGATGGGATAAATTCAAACTGAGACACTACCAAAATGTCTGTTACATTTTTTACATGAAATTTTAGGAGGAATCATGTCCCAAAATATGGAATTAGCGCAAAAGCGCCTATTTGATGCGGACTCTTTAGCAGTTCAAAACATTAAGCTATTCCCAGGTAGCAGTAGGGATGTTACGCCTGAGCAGTTTGCTGAACAAATTAATAAGGCCCTATCTCAAATCGAGGCGGGGGAATTTGAGCTGATAGAGCTTTAATTTTTACCGAAAAATATGCATCAGCAAGAATTTAAAAAGCTTTACGACCACTGTCAAACACTCACCCCAAAAGTTAGCCGTCGCCAAATCCAGCTCAAGCTCCGGGAAATGTTTCCGGATAGAATTGTTGTAATAGTTAAAACCGAATTAAATACTGATGTAACTCGCGGCTTCTTCATAAACGCCACCAACACCGACCATACTTTTGTAAAAAATACTGGTCGTGATGTTGTCGTTTTGGCGAGATCCCTAAATGAATGTTGGCAGCGCTTTGTCACAACCAAAGAGTTTATGCACCTTTTTGATGAGTCAAGCGAGATGGCAAACTCATCCAAAAATTTTGAAGATTTACTACTTGATTTTGAATCTCAGCAATTCAATAACTCAAAACAAATGGAATCTGAAATCTCTACTTTTTGGATGGCCCTTGCATGTCTATGCCCAGAATCAAGCAGACTGCACTTTAAGAGCCTTCGCGATAAACAGCAGATAGACGACTATGGGATTGCACTTCAACTTAAGATCCCTCAAAAATATGTGCCTAGACTTTTTAGCTCTAGATACCCCGACATAATACAAAGCCTACTTCCGTAAGAATAGTTTTTCCTAAAGTATTTATTGGGCGACCCTCTATAAGCCTATAAGCTGCATCTTTGTCTAACAAAACCCAACACCCCCGCCTCTGCCTCACCCCGCCATCCTCTTTAACAAACATACTTTCTTCCTCAATTTCGCCATCCTCATTAACGATATAGGGCAGATTAAATATCGGGCTTGTTTTGCCCGGCGGGCAAAACACTTTTAACTCGCAACCAACAGCGCCATACTGTGGATCTTCGGAGAGCATCTTGAGTCCATCAATCACAAATTGAGGCAAAGGCTCATCCTTGTCTTCTTGCCATGGGGTGCATTGCTGTACGTCTAGTCCAGCATAGTCTGTAGCATAGCCCGATTCTCCAAATGCGATTTGCTCCAGAGTGCCATCTGCCTTTCTTAAAAATACATCAGCCGACTCCATTACTTCTGCTTTGATGCGCCAAACTGGCTTTTTCTCCAAATCGGGAAATCTGGTTTTGGTGGTAAAAACAGCACTTCGCTGAACCTTGTTATTGCCCGGCTCCTTATTAACCACTTGCGCCTTATCAGAACCGCTCCTAGCAATCCCGCCAGCCTTTGACTTGCCATCACCCCCATTGCCTGCTCGAACCTGACTATCGGCCAAATCGTAAGTTAGCTTTTTAAAGGGGAAGGGGTGGGTACAAGTATTTATTCGATAAACAAGAAAAGTGTCGCTTTCTTTATCCCCAAAGGGTAACCATTTACCACTTACATTTAAATCGGTCTTACCCTCAAACGGAAACCCCGTATAGGGGTAGATTGGTAAGTTTTGTGAGGAAGCCTTCATACAAGAGCTAAAGATGCCCGCAGCAGAGCGCCAGGCAAATTGACTGCCTGCAATGCGGCCAATATCCGATGCAGAAGCTCCTGAAATTCGGTCAGCGAGAACCAAATGCAGGCTCTGAGTCTTGGCATCAAATGTTTTAGAGCTCCAAAGCGTATTGACGCCTAAAGGCTCAGTAAAGAGCCTTTGAATAAAGTTGCCAGATGATCCAAAGTAAAAACGAATCAACTCCATGCAAGGAATCATTAATTTCTTGTCATTAGGTAAGGCGACCATCACGCAATAGGCATGTGTATGGAGTCGGTGCCACGGATGAGCCGCCAAAGGCAATACGAAGCTCTCATCTATATCCTTGCCGACCTTAATAAAAGAGGCGGTTTCTGGATCAATTTGCAGATCACGAAAAGTTTCTCGCCGGTAGTCCGGTTCAGCAATCTTCAGGCCTTTTTGCCAAAGACTGCCCACCGTCAAAATTGGCAATGCTGAAATCGCTAGCCAAACTTCTTTTTGATGGTGATGATTAGTACTGCTGGGCAAAAGCAGATTAGCTTGATCGTCTTTATCGCATGCTAAAGGTGAAAACACTGCCTTAATACTAGGTTGGCCATAGCGCCGAATCACTATGGGATAACCACAATCTCCCAGCCAATCCAAGCGCCATATGCAGTCGTCCCTCGATAAATCAGCAATAGCGGGCATTGTCCGCAGCATGGCCACAAAAGCTTACCCCAATAGGGCAAATTTAAGCAGTAGCCCGTTTAATTGCCTCATGTAACTTCTTGTAACGATCTAGCGCCAATCTTGTCAGTAAAACATTTTTATGGCGACCATCGTCCTTGTTCATTGTGGCAATCAGTAATTTTTTATTTACCAGATTCTTGACTGTCTTATGAAGGGTGGCCTGAGAGGCAATATGCGCTTGAGAAATCAAGTCGCGAACAATAATCGACTGATCAGAAAAATGAGCTAACGCAGCATAATCAAGCAGTTTGATTTCAAAATAATTTAATTCGAGCTCTTCATGAATTTTCTGCGCCCGATCAATAAACTTAAGGTATTGGTTCATGGAATTTTCCTATTATTTTTAATGTTTATAAACTAAATAACAATCAAGCAATACCCCCGAAAAAAGGGGTGTAAAAGCTGTATTAGCCAATGGTGTTAGCCCATTCCCTATAATCATCTTACGGAAACGTGGCCGAGCGGCTGAAGGCACCGGTCTACTAAACCGGCATATTTGCAAAAGTATCGAGGGTTCGAATCCCTCCGTTTCCGCCAAGATTGCCGCTTTAGCTCAGTTGGTGGAGTAGTTCGTTAGCAATAAAGGGCGTCCTAACAGTAAGAGAGCGTGCGGTCACTACAGATGCTGAGCCGGTAGTGGCATGCGAGCTAGCTCGGCAAAAAAGGCGAGCCAACTCAGACAAAGATGAGTTCAGCGCAGTCCTTTAGACTGCCAAGCTCAACATCAAGGTATGTGAGTGAAGCAGCTGGTTCGCGCGGCAACCATATAAAGCGGTGTTCATGCTGGTGCGTGTATCGAAAGTGCTTAGACATCGGCACATCAATTGAGGTAACACATGGAAGCACCGGGTCAATGTAGGTGACGGCGCCACTCCTAAACTGCGCTTGACTAACCTTTGATGCAACTGCCTGCTGAATCATGCGTGTGAAGCGCTTCAGATCCTTAATCACAACACAAGCTTGAGCTTCAAAATCTATAAAAAGGCGAGGCCCAACATCTGTAGTGACACAGTACAACCAATAATCAGTCATTGAGGCAAAATTTATGTCCAAGCGCTCAGACTGTTGACTCGCTGGAATGTCCTCAGGATTTGACACCATTTTAACTATTGCATCCCGATTTAGGTGCAGCGAGACATCCAAGGCAAGCTCATCGTCTCGTATGGCACCATTGAAATTCGGTTGCCTATAGTAGCTAGCTGGTTGAATGCGAATTGCCCCACGCTCATATAGTCCAAGCATGTAGTCCGGTGATCCGAACTTTATGAACACATTGCTACTTTGTAGATGCTGCAGTTTTGTGGCCACCTTTGCAGTTAGATCTCCAGCAAAATCAGGGAAAGGTTCGCTGTGTAGAATCTCTTCAGAAAGCCCTGCTGGATAGGGGCCAAAGCGAAGTGCCATCTCTTCCAAAACATGCGTCCATAGCTCAAACCAGCGTATTCCCTCTGGGGTAATGGGTGGTGCACCAATCTTCGCCTCAGGAGTAAGTGTAAGCATCGTTAGAAAAATATCTCGTATCCTACGATTAAGTTCCGACTGAGATAGATGTTGGCAGTAGCGATGCTTGTGATAGGCAAGTCGCCAAACCTCATGACGTGGCATGGATCTTTGATTCATTGTAGGTCCAGCGCAGATCCAACCAAAGAGTCTACATTGAGCATCCAATTAGGTTTCATGCTGCTCAACGATGAATCTAGCCCGCTCATACAGCTCATCGAAGGTGATGATTTCAGGGCTGCTAGTGTTGCGCCTAAAAAGCTCAAACGATCTGTAGCGCTCCAGATTAACTCCTTTTTCAGTCATAAATTCTTGCAGGCTACCAACCACCATAAATGATTTGGGAATATAGCTAAAGACCCCCTCACCAGTTGGGTCGCCAACATCATTAGTGGGTGTAAGTTTATTGCGGATAGACTCAATTGCTAAAGCAACGGTGCCCTGTGCTTGACTCACCCCACCAGCAAGCTCATTTGATGGAGCCCAACAGCCAGATCGGTATGGCTTAGGTTGGAGTAAGTCTGTTTTATGAGTTTTAATTTCAGCAAAGCATAGACTTGAAATCACTCCATGGGTTCGCAGCAGGGCATCAACCCTCTTACCGGGACCAGAAATTGAATGCCCATGAACGACCTGCTCAAGCTTTTTCTCATCAAGCGAAGATAAATAGAGATAGCTCAAGCCATAGCCAAAAATCCAAGGATTCTTCTCGAAAAACTTTTGCCAAACATCCTCGTCCTTACATTGCTTTTTGTTTTTAACTTGCTCAAAATAAGTTGGATTTTCGAGTAGCTTCTGGAATGTTTCTAATTGCTTTTTCCTGTAACCGATAGCTATCACATCATCCTTGGTTACAGCCGACCGAAGCACCTCAGAAAAAAGCTCCTGATTATCGTGAAAAATTGTCTGCGCCTGAGTTCCCGAAAGGATAATCTTGCGAAGATCTTCATCAGTAATTTTTTGTGAGCCCCGGCTTGTCAGCGGCATAGTTTTGACATGACTCAGAAACTCTATAAGTTTATCAATTTCCTCTCCGACAAACGAGAAGCTGGCGTTGTGAGGCTTCTCTGTTGCAGCGGTATAACCTTGAATACTGAGGACGAATAATTTGCGATCATCCTCGAAAAATTTTGCCTGTATACAGGTCTTAGCACCTTCTTTGTGCCGTAGAACCATCTCGTCTTTGATTTTTGCAAAGGCGTATGACTCAGGCTGATCTATTAGTTTTGTTGCAATGCGCACTTTACGCTTGGGGTCTGAAAAATCATTCAGCTGAGGACTTATGTATGTTTCCCCTGGCTTTGGATTTTGATAATTGCCCATTGCACCTCTTTTGAAAAATAATTTTAATTCACTGCTGAAAATATTTAGTTGGTGTTAAATAAATGACTTGGCATAGGACAGATATCTATTATGTGCGATGGTCTTGGGTAAAGTTGCTCGCCGTATCTTCATTAGCCCCTCCTTTTTAATGCCCGACACTGTGTTTGATTAAAAATTATCCATACACAATCACCTTCCACCATCTTACAGAAGGAACTAAGCGTGAGAATACTGCAACATATATCGTTAAATGAAGTTCAGGTTGATTAGATTTTGGCTATTAGAAAATAGCTATGTAAGTTAGAAAATAACGATGTACGTTAGAAATTACCTTTGGAATTCACAACTTTCCGCCGGATACGCAACTCCAAAAGAGATTGAAGATGGTCGGCGCTCTTCAAGGGAGGAGGGGCTTTGCATGCACCACCTAGACCCTGATTGCTGCCCTGCTGGGTGTGGCGATATTGAGAAAGATTGCTGAAATGAATTTGCAAGAGAAGGATGACATAGCAGTACCAATCGCGCAACTGCAAAGAATCATTACTGGATATATGGCTAAATTTGCAGAAGAATTATCGCGTCGACTTTATGTCGAGGCAGATCGCGCATTACCGAATGCGCAATTACCTATAGGCTCTGATGAAGCGGCAGTATTGCGCCGTATTAACGTTACCTGCGACAGAATTGTAGGTATTAATAAGCAATCTGAAGACTGCGTTCATTTGCGTGATGACCTAGATATGGCGTTAATAATGCTGGAAGCCTCACTTGATCCTGACAGTTTATATTTTGTGGCCATACCATTCATAACAAAAACAGAAATCGAGAAATTGAAACTATCTATACAAGGGATATCTTATGGAAGCGCATGAATCACACGAGCTTATTGAACAAGCAGAAGAAGCTAAGCATAAATCTCGCAACTGGACAGCCCTAATCATTTCCATAATGGCAATGGTGTTGGCAATCAATAATGTCGGCGGTGGGAATGCTTCAAAAGAGGCGACACGGCACAATATCGAGGCATCGAATTACTACGCTTTTTATCAAGCCAAATCGATTAAGGAAAATCAACTAAAGGTAGCGGCAGAACAGTTGTCAGATTTTTCTGGCCTGCTTCTAAATTCAAAGGCCGGATCAAAAGAGGACAATGTTTTAGCGCAGCTAAATGAACGCGTGATTGAATATGCAAATGAAATACATCGCTATGAATCCGATGAAAAATCTGGCGAAGGCAAAAAGCAATTGCTTGAAAAAGCTAAAGAGCATGAAGCAGAACGCGATCACGCTCTTAAGCAAGATCCTTGGTTTGATTATGCTGAGGGCATCCTTCAGATTGGAATTGTTTTGCTATCAATCTCCATCTTGGCATCTATGCCAATCTTGACGTTTGTAGGTGGCGCTATGGGTATTCTTGGATCAGTATGCATGCTTAACGGCTTCTTTTTGTTTGTCTAAATTGAATATCCGATATAACAAGAAGGGGATATTCCAATCCAAGTTTGCGGGAGCCTCTATTTTTACTATGGCCATAGAAGGTGACCAAATTAACTAAAGAATATCTTGCAAAAACAATGCCGCAAACTACTGAAGTCGTGGCAAGGTTTCGAGAGGCCTTTGGCTCATCTCTAAAGGTCCTGTGGGCTATAGAGAATGGTGTTGAGGTAGGCAAGCTGCCAGACGTGAAAAGTGTAACGCCTAATTATTACGTTGAGTCGGGCCCAAGCGTTAAAAAGCGCCCATAGACCACTTATATCCTTTTATTTTTATAAATAGCCGTTTTTTGTTGAATTACTTATTATTTATGTTATAGTGATTTATACATATTAGAAATAAAAATTGCTTTTTACTTATATTGAAGGACATCTATGAAGTTGGTGGAAATACACTCTGATCCTGTCGAATGGCTCCAGTGGTGCTATGGCATTGGCAACCCAGAGTTCCCAGCAGTTACCGCTTCTTTAGCAGCCTTCATTAGCTCAATTCCCTCCAAGCTTTCCCAGGGCTTTGCTTGCGCTGCTGTCAATAAGGGCATAACTCCTTCCATAAATGATCATAAAGCGCATGAATATGGTCTAGATATCACTAAATATGTCCCTTTTTGCATCCAAAGCACATTAAATCCATGGATTCGAAGCACAACTGAAGGCGTACATGCTTTTGGAAAAAGCGCCCTCCTTGTTCGGCCTTTATGCGCAAACCAAGCTGACATCGATCTACTGTTTGATGAATGCCAATGGGTACATTTAGCAGCAGACAATGAGTTTAAAGAGGTCGTGGTGCTTCACCTTGACCATGCCGGTGATCCTGTAAAGGTTACTAAAGTCCGCAAGGATAAGGAACGTCAACAGCTAATTCTTGCGACAGCAAACAAATGGCGATGCTCTAAAGCTAATCAAAATGCGAAAGGCTATATGCCTTTTACTCAGCCATTTTTTAGTTAGTACTTAGGATTATGAAATTCACCAATAGAGAATCCTGGCTAAATTTTGTAGCTTCACGTATGGCACCAATCTATGAGTCCGTTGGGTACCCATTGCCAGAAGCAATTCGTATAGCGATTGGTTTTACCAGCTCCGGCCGCCGGGGTAAGTCTATTGGTGAATGTTGGGATAAGCGTTGTTCAGAAGACGGCCATTTTGAAATATTTATCAAGCCAACCATTGATGATGTTTTAGAGATTTCAGCCATTCTTGCCCATGAGCTTTGCCATGCAGCAGTGGGCATTCCATTGGGTCACGGTAAGGAATTTGCCAAAGTTGCTAGAGGTATCGGGCTTACTGGGAAGATGAGATCAACTATTGCGGGGCCTCAATTCGTAGAGGCGATAGCGCCAATATTGCGTGATGCAGGTCCATTGCCGCACGCTCGCTTGGGCGGTGAGATTACCGGCGAAGGTGGTCATATTGTTGACGGTCAAGGAAACCCGATTACAACTGCACCTAAGAAGCAAAGGCAAAACCATGTGAAATGCAGATGCAAAACTTGTCAATACATTGCACGTACAAGTAGAAAGTGGCTCTTAAGGCTTGGAGCACCACATTGCCCTTTACATGGAGCTATGGAAGTTCTTGATATTGAAGACCTTGGCCATGAAGAATAATTTATTGCCAATTTGAAAATGAAGAAAGAAAGTATGTTGAATCAAGCAGAAACAATTAAGCCAAGCGCCTACTTTAAGGCTAAAGATCGCTCTTATGATCCTTGTGCGGCCGCATTAAAACTCTTGCGCGTCTATGACATTGAGGTTGATTATGAAAACCATCTAATCATGTTTTCATTAGATGCCAAGGAAGATAAAGAGGTGCGCTTTCCTAGCTTTGTCATTCGCACGTATGACAAGAAGGGTTTTTTGCTTTATCAACAAAAGCGGCCAATCTTATTTCACCTAAATACCATTGTTACAACTGGTTCGCGACACACATTTGCCTTTGAGAGGTTCCCTGAGGGTATGAGTAAGGTCGAAATTTTTCCGACTTATTAATATAAGAAATTCAATAAATATGAAATATAAATGTCCGAAGTGTTCTTTAATTCAGTCTTGCGAATTTGAGGATCTATTAACCATTCCCTGCACTCAATGCGGCACGATTATTAATGAGTTTGCCGATATTTATGAAGAGCAAATTCCAGAGCCTAAGCCGATTGTTAGGCCAAGATCTAACCACTTTGGCTTCCTTAAACATAAGGGCTTACTAATTGGAGCTGGCCTCATATTGCTGTTCCTGATTATCTTGGCTGCCCTTGTTAACTATCTAGAGTCGCATGTTGGTAGCGCCATAAATGCTGTGGTTGCCCCAGTGGCTACCACCGAAGTAAATCGGGATGTAAAAACCATCACACTATCACTGCCCGAGATTAAAGCTGGCCCTGAGTTCGTAGAGATAAAAGAAGTTGTATCTACCGACGTTCCTAAAACAGAGTATCCACAGTTCAAGATTAATTTTTGTTCTGAGGTCGCTTGCACGCCAGATAACTCACTGAAGACATTAACGCCTGAGTACGAGCGTCATAGTCCTGATTACCTCAGTCAGGATGAGATCACCTTCAAAGTTAATCGCAGTGATATTCCCCCTCTTACCAAGGGCATTGCAATCAATATTTTTTACCCAGAGAAAGAATAAATACATATATGAAACGAATTATTAGCTTAGTGCTAAGCACTTTATTAGCAAACGCAATAGCCCATGCTGCACCAGCAGATTTTGAAGCGAAGGTTATAGAGCGCTTTCCGCAAGCAGAGGGCGCAAAGATTGAAAAAGCATTCGATAACTTCTATTCGATCATTAAAGGTGGCGAGGTGGTATTTGTCGATGAGAGCCTTGCGTACATGGTCACAGGTGATGTAGTTAATTTGAATGAAAATTACTCAGTCGTAGCCAAACTTAAAGAAGCAAACCGACCAAAGATTAATCTGGCTGATTTGAAAACTAAGGATGCAATCAAACTGGTTCGCGGGAATGGAGCCAAAAAGATGTATGTCTTTAGTGACCCAGATTGCCCGTATTGCAAGAAGTTAGAGCCTGAATTTGACCAACTTCAAAATGTGACTATTTATGTCTTCCCAATGCCATTGGATAGTCTGCATCCTAATGCTCGTAAGGTGAGCGAATGGATTTGGTGCTCCAAGGATCGTGCGACCGCATGGCATAGTTATGTATTAGGTAAATCTATGCCCGCCTCTACATCGAGTTCGTGCGAGACACCCATCGATAGAAATATTGCTCTAGCCAAAAAAATGGGCATCTATGGCACGCCAGCAATTATTTTTGAGAGCGGTGAGATTATCCCTGGATTAATCCCTGTCGCACAAATTGAACAAAAACTAGGGGGTTGAAATGGATATAAAACGCTTGTTTGCCAAAGTAAATTTAATGAGAAAAGATGCGGCCTTGGGTTTAGTTGTGGATACAGGTCAGCCCAATAAGTATTTGAGTACTCCGGCAACGGTAAAGTCTGAATATTTACCCTCCGTTGAGTTGGTAAATTTGTGCGATAAAAATCTTGAATTGGGGTTAATTTATGTCTTAAACGAGTATGCCGATTCAGTGAACGCAATAGCGCTTGAGGTTCGCAAAGAAGGCGACTTACTTCTAACTCTTGGGATAAGCGATAAAGAAGTAATGAAGGCGGGGGCGTTAGCTCAGCTCGCGCTTTCGTCCGCCAATCTTGGTCGTGGCCTTGACCTAAAAGGGGGGCAGCAAGAAGGCGACTTTTATAAAAGAAAAATCAATGTCGCTAGTGGTATGGCGATGGCAAAAGAGGCGCGACAGCTTCTGACGAATGCCAAGAAGCATAACAAACAGGTCATTAACGAAGCCATCGAAGCTCATCGCCTCGTACTGGCAAGCGTCAACCAACTTAACTTATTGGTAAATATTTGATGAAGAACTTTCTTAAAAATTGGTATTTGGAGTCTCCTGATCGTGAATATTGGTATATCCAGATCTCATTAGCGATTGTTGGCCTTGTATTGTCTGGCATGGACCCAACAGGAGTAATAGGAATCGTTGGTCTGGCGTTCTTTTGTGTAGCTTTACTTGGCACAGCCATTGGGTTAATCGGGAGCTTATTAACTGCAACTTATCACCGCATCATTAGGCAGGTTAAGTTTTAATGCGATTTACTTTATTGCTAATGACAATTGCAGTAGCGTGGACTTCTAGCGCGCATGCTGGTATCGAATCTACTGCAAATTGCCTGCAAGGTAGAGTTCAAAACCCCCAATGTAAAGTCATGATTGAGAACTATTGGCAAGTTGAAAAAGCAATCAATCGAGTAGCCAAGAGTCAAGGGCTAGATCCTCTTTTGGTGAAGGCTCTTGTGGCTGTGGAATCAGGATATAACCACCGCGCTATATCGGAAAAGGGCGCTAGAGGTCTAACTCAAGTGATGCCCGCTACCGGTGAACTCATGGGTGTGAATTCTATCTATCTATTTGAGCCGGAACTGAACTTAATGGCTGGGACGCGTTACCTCATAGCGCAATGGAAGACATTTAGAGATTGGCCTTTGGCATTAGCAGCCTACAACGCAGGTCCGCAAGCAGTCATTCGTTATCAGGGCATTCCACCTTATATAGAGACACAAAACTATGTTGCCAGTGTTCTCTGGCTATATGGTCAATTTAAGCATCCCTCTAAAAATACCCCGTCCCTAAAACTGGTGGGAGCACCAAAACATACAAATGAAATTGTCGTTTATGCACAAAATACTCAGTAAATTCATTTTAGGCATACTTTTATGCCTATCTTTCTCATCTTTTGCGGAAGACTTTGGCGTTGATCCTAGCGCCGTACCTGCTGGGAAGTCTGGTGGCGATCAGATCCGCAGCTTTGTTGAGAAGCAGCAAAAAAGTGGCGAGCTTGATAAGCGCATGCAGGAGTGGCGTAAGGGTCAGTTAGACAAAATCTATAACCCGCCAGATTTGGGCATTAAGACCAACTACAAGAGCACGCAAGAAGTCTTTAGCCCATCTTTTACGATCCCCCAAGATTACAAAGATGATCAAGGCAGGGTAGTAGCTAAACAGGGCACAGTTATTGAGCCGCTAAAGTTACATGCACTCGATTCTGCTTATATCTTCATCGATGGCCGCGATCAATCACAAATCCAGTACGCACTAGCGCAGGCCAAAAAATATCCTACAAAGATTGTCTTTACAGCGGGTAGCTATGTCAACGAAGGCAATAAATATCACCAAGTTTTCTACTACGACTACAAGGCAATGATTATTGGTCAATTGCATCGTCTCTACAACATCAATATCGATTCAGTGCCAGCGATTCTTTTTCAGAAGAATGGGGCTTTATTTTTAACAAAAGGAATGAGTCAGTGAGCAGGCAAAAAGCACCATGGGAAATGTTTGGTAAATCCATAGAAATTATTGTGGAAGAGGGTGGCAATGCAACTGTTAAAGATATGCAATTTGTACGCTCCAAGCCAGAACCAAATAACGTAGACACATTACCGCTTGCTGGTGAAAATGGGAATGCAGCAGAGTGAAAAAGTTTCTGATTTCCCTTTTATTTTTGCCATGCATTGTCTTTTCGCAATCGACCTGTAATGGGCATTTTCCAAATTTACTAAATGAGGTCTGCTGGGACTGCGTTTTTCCAATGACCTTGGGTGGTATTTCAATGAACTTTGGATTTACCGATAGTGGCGACTATGATTCTGGCGCCTCAACCTCTCCAGTTTGTGCTTGTGCGAATAGTTTGATGATAGGAACTCCCATGTCTTTATGGGAGCCTGCTTATGAATTTGATGTGACTGATAAACCTGGTTGCTTGCCTTTATTAGGAACGAGCATTAATACGCCAATCAACTCAAATCAAAATGGATCTATCGGGCAGGCGCAAAAAAATATTAGAGGGAATACAAAAGGTGCATTCATGCAGGTGAATGAATACATCAATCCAGTACTAACAACAATTGGATTGATTTACGACAGTCCTTGTTTAGATAATCGGTCTTTTGATGTTCCCTATATGAGTTGGGCAGACGCTAGCTGGTCAGATGATGGTATGGCGCTTTTGCTTACACCTTGGGGTTATGGATTTACTTCAATCCTGGCGGTGGCTGCCGAAGCTCCTGATGCAATAGCCGCATCAACAGGATTTCCCCTTGCATCGTTATTTTGGGTTGCAGGCTCTTGGGGTGCAATGTATCCGCCAACGGGTAATGTGGCCACATACCACTCTAATGAACAAGTTAACCATTTACTGATTACCAGATTATTAGCAAAGCTCCATGCTACTGGTTTGCAACAGACAACTGCTGGTCAGGCAGCATTGCAATCATGTGGCGCGTTAGGTGTTCCCGAATTTATTATGGATAAGCGTCAATACAAAATCAGTCGCACTTTACCCTTTCTAGATAATATGTGCATGCCTGTTGGCAGACCTACTATCGTTCAAGAAACGGGTACTAGTCGGCCACAAGATAAAGATTTTGGTTACTTCATTTTTAGAAAGAAGGATTGTTGTGCGGGGTACTCAGCTTTATGAAAAAACTACTCATTATTTTGCTTTGGACTTGTTCTAGCGCTTTTGGACAATCTCTATCCGATAGCATGTTACCCGCTAGGGTAACGGGATATATTTTTATTAATCCTGCGGCTATGAACAACACCCAGATGATCTTTCTTGCTCAGCAGGCGAGGAAAACAGGAGCTGAGCTAGTGCTCAAGGGATTCGTTAATGAAGGTAAAAATCAGATAGCAGATACTTACAAGCTATACGCATACATTAATGAAGCATGTTGCGCCCAAAAAGGGCC
>CAIYZI010000555.1 GCA_903930665.1 uncultured beta proteobacterium | reverse complement strand
TTCAATGTTTTATCAATATTATTTGCGAATAATGTTTTTTGTCTAAGAGTAGAGTCGGTAGTTTCTTTACTCAATTTCAATTTGTATTGATTCAATAATTGTTGCTGGTATTGTTCATCTTGAATTGGAACTCTATAGTTGGAGCCGGGCATGAAACCATTCTCGATCTCATCTATCTCTTGGATAGTTTTACCCATCATGGTCGAAGCTCTTTTATACGATGTATCATTTAAAAGATTTCTGCTTTTTATTAGGCTTTCTTGATTTTGTTGTCGCATCGCCATTAATTGTTCAGCAAGAGCTACAGTTTCTGGAGAAGCATTCTCTCTCAGTTGCTCAAGGCTGTAAGCTTCCGCAGCTGGCCCAGTCAAATGGCCATATTTAGCTTGCCTCAATTGATGAGCGATCTGTGCCTCAGTTAAGGAATTCTTTAGTCTAGCAGATTCAGATGCGTAAGGAACTTCGGCTCCTCTCAAGTCATTGTTGATTCCTTGGCCTTCTTGCTGCAATTGAGCCATTCTATTTCTGTTAGCGATTTCAGTAGCCAAATTGGCTAAGTTCATCGCTTCACCCTGGCTAGATAAATAGTTGCGATAAATATTTGCGTAGCCTTCATCTTGAGTGGGGCGCAATACGTTTCCTGAGCCGCCTCCGCGTCCTTGATATGCCATTATCGGAATCCTCCGTATGGACTGCCACCACCCATGCCACCACCCATACCGCCACCAATGCTTCTGCCCATTTGGCTGAGAGATGATTGCAGCCCTTGCATGCCGCCAGGAACAAATCCAGAAGCAGCATATGAAACACCTTGGTTAATTAACGCATTGGTTGCTTGACGCTGCGCTTGTCCAGCTTCCATCTTATTGCGTTCATATTGGCCCGCTCTGCCTTCAAAGCCTAACGCTCTATCGTTATAGATTCCAGCTTTTTCAGACAAGGCATTAGTCAAAATGTCGGCCAAGCTTTGAGAAGCATTGTATCCTCTATCAGAAAGATGTTGCTGACCAGACAAGCCTGCGCCTTGAATGCCTAGGACGTTGGATAAATATTGTTGAATATCTTGCCCCATTATATCGTTCACAAGCTCAGCTCTTTGGATTTGGTCATTTCTAGTTCCAGTTAGACCGCCCTGAGCAGCGCTGTTTCTAGCTGCTTCTAGTGCGCGGCCCTCTCTGAATTGATAACCCTGCGACGGTCTATAACCAGAGATAATCTGGTTTAAGTAGTCCATAGGGTTTTCAGTCATCTGATTGTACAGGCCAGTCGCACGATTCTGTGCTTCGTTGCCTTGCTGGATATAAGGGTTGTAGTGTTCTTGTGCTACGCCAGGAACCTGCTCAAGCTCTTTCATTGCTAGATTTCTCATAGCTCCAGCATGAGCTTCATTACGCATTTGCGCATGCTTGGCTTCTTTTCTAGACTGACGAGCCGCTCCCATGCCTAAGACGCCACCTAAGAGTCCGGTCACCGGATCTTGACCGCCTCCTGCAAGGCTGCCTACGCCTTGGAAGATTCCACCTAATATATTACCGAACATATAAATCTCCTAAGGAAATGCTGTGGTTGTAAACTTAACCAGATTGCCATTAATTTTTCCCACGTAGCACGGCGGAACAGCGTCCGTCACGAACCATAAAGTGCCATTAGGCATCAAAGCTCTAAGTGTTGTCGAAGAGCC
>CAIYZI010000554.1 GCA_903930665.1 uncultured beta proteobacterium | reverse complement strand
TTAATCACTATTGGCTTTACATGGGGTACTTGTTATGCCATTATCAACCCACATTAATAATCCTGTATTAAGCACCAGAGTTCTAATTTTCAAGAGACTTTAATCATGATGGCTCCCCTTATTCAGTTGCCTGTTTCAGCCATTCTTATAGACGTGCTCAGTGGCCTAGGTTTCTTAACGGTTATCTTGATGTTTCACGGCAGTGCCATCAATCGAATCTTAGTCCGCTTTGATCGAAGAACCAAAAAAAATCTAGGATTAAAGCAATACAACCGCGTCTTTGTACATTTTTATATTTCATTTGTACTGATTGCGTTAATACATATTGTTGAAATCTTTATGTGGGCCATCTTTATGTTCAGGCTCGATTTAATACCCACTCCAATTGATGCTCTGCTATTTGCGGGTAGTTGTTATACAACGGTCGGCTTTGCTTCAGATATCCTGCCGGTTGGCTGGAAAAGCTTGGCTTTCTATATCTCGTTTAGCGGCCTCTTCTCACTTGCTTGGACCACCTCAATCATGATTGGAATGACTAATTGCTATAAAGATGCGTGGAGTCAAAAACACAACTTAGACGCCCCGTAATTATTTTTTGATGTAATACCCATAGACACAACGATTACCAGCGCGTGATGGGTCGTGGGTATCTAAGATTACGCCGTCTTTTATGACTGTTAAATGTTTTGAAACTTTGACGATTAGGGTTCCCTGTGGAAGCTCATCATTTCGCATGTGAACTTGGCATCCCGATCCAATTTTCATCGTAGCCACCCACTCAAATCCGAGTCCAAGAATGTAATCATGAAATACATTGCGATGATTACCATTTCTCGGGGATGCACCTTTTTCACCCAAACGTTTCGCCAGCCGATCGTTTCGCACTTGTGCATAAATCGCATTGGCATTTCTTAAGTCTTCGTAGACCTGTAAATAAGGCAAATTTGCCGCAATAGCGATTGATCTCACAACACAATCCCCTGCCCCACCTTTGAAGCCGGCAGCCTGCCTACCACCGTCATGAAATTGAAAGTGATATATCTTTGAAGATCGTGAGAAGGGGTTCAGAAAGCTAAACATGAATAAGGAATCTTAAATAAAAAATGGACTTGTCTCTCGACAAATCCATTCTTATCAAAGTCTAACGGTGAATAGCAAATTACTTCGCGTTCGCTTTTTTCACTTCCAAACGCCAAGCATGCAGCAATGGCTCGGTATAACCACTTGGTTGCTCAAGGCCTTTAAAGATTAAATCACTAGCCGCTTTGTAAGCATAAGAGTCTTTAAAGTTAGGCATCATTGGCTTATAAAGTGGATCGCCAGCATTTTGACCATCAACTACTTTAGCCATACGTTGTAAAGCATCGTTCACCTGAGCTTCTGAAACGATGTTGTGGTGTAACCAATTGGCAATGTGCTGACTAGAAATACGCAATGTTGCGCGGTCTTCCATCAGACCAACGTTATGGATATCCAAAACCTTAGAACAACCTACACCTTGGTCAATCCAACGAACAACATAACCCAAAATGCCCTGGCAGTTGTTGTCCAACTCTTGCTGAATTTCTTCTTTAGACCAGCTTGGGTTTTCAACTACAGGGATCGTTAACAATTCATCCATGAGTGCTTCAGCTTGAGCTGCAGTATCCAATTTTTCAATTTCTTTTTGGATCTCAGCAACATTCACTTGGTGATAATGCAAAGCGTGCAAGGTTGCTGCGGTTGGTGATGGAACCCATGCCGTGTTAGCACCGGACTTAGGATGGGCAATCTTCTGCTCAACCATAGCCTTCATGAGATCAGGCATCGCCCACATACCTTTACCAATTTGCGCGCGTCCACGCAAACCACAATCTAGGCCAGTCAAAACGTTACGACGCTCGTAGGCTGCCAACCATTTACTGGTTTTCATATCGCCCTTGCGCATCATTGGGCCAGCGTGCATAGCAGTATGCATTTCATCGCCTGTACGGTCCAAGAAACCGGTATTAATAAAGGCTACACGTGCTCCAGCCGCAGCAATGGCAGCCTTTAAGTTAGCGCTTGTACGACGCTCTTCATCCATGATGCCCAGCTTTACGGTATCAGCAGGCAATCCTAATAATTTTTCAACGCGGCCAAAAAGTTCAGAAGCAAAAGCGATTTCTTCTGGACCATGCATTTTTGGCTTAACAATGTAAACAGAACCTTTGCGAGTGTTACCGATTGCCTGTGTCGCAGGACGATTGATATCGTGCAATGCGATGAGCACTGTCACAACAGCATCCAAGATACCCTCGTAAATTTCCTTGCCTTCACCTGTAATAATCGCTGGGTTAGTCATCAAATGGCCAACATTACGTAGGAACAACAATGAACGGCCATGCAAAGTTACTACACCATCTTTTGCATTTACAGCGCCGATACCAGCCGTGTACTTGCGATCTGGATTGAGCGTGCGGGTGATGGTTTTGCCACCCTTTTCAACTTCTTCTACCAAGGTGCCTTTAAGGATACCTAACCAATTTTCATAGGCCAGCACTTTATCATCAGCATCAACCGCTGCAATTGAATCTTCCAAATCCAAAATTGTAGAAAGAGCGGACTCTAAAATGACATCGTTTACACCTGCAGGACCGCTGGCACCAATGGTTTTGCTCTTATCAATCTGAATATCAATATGAATACCGTTATTGCGTAACAATAT
>CAIYZI010000553.1 GCA_903930665.1 uncultured beta proteobacterium | reverse complement strand
TCGGTGATACATTCATCGATGTCTACCGCAAATGCGGTGTTCGCGGCTCCTGTAGCTGCCTTATGAGCTTAGTTTCGTTCCTACATGGACCTGACTAACTTATAAAAAATTCAAATATTGCACTACAACTGAAGCACGCCCTTAGGGCAACGTCGCTCGTTTGAGCTAGCCTATGCTTACACATTTCGTGTTTTTTTATGGCTTAAGAGTCTGAGATATCAAGCCAATTGGGCTAATTGAATTTATTTGATTGGCCTGTGCTAAAACTACTTTGATTTTATTTCGGCCACTCTGTAAAAACTTTTACAGGAACCGATGCATCACAACTTTCCACTGACGCGATGCGTGGGGAAAAAAGAGTGACGCACACTTTCAACTCCACGCGGACGTTGGAAAAATATATGCAATTCAATGACTTAGCTCATTCGTAATTGCAAATAGAAAAAATGACACTCACTAAATGTGACTGCCAACTCTCGTCTTTTTGGACATCCCTAGGTTCTTTTTCCCTTACAGGAATTGCAACCTAAACACTATCACCTAGGGGGGCCAGAGGCTTGAACTTTCTACCAAATATTTCGCACTTCGCTGACAACTAGACAGATGGTGCGGCAGCATGGCGCAGCTTCTTGCGCCACAGCCTCTACTTCATAGTCATCATTAGGAGCTCAGTAAAATGTCTGATAAGCGCAAAGATTTCCACGTCGCCCACACAATCAATAAAAAGATTGCCGGCGCTAGGTCAACATCAGTGGCCAGGCAGCGGCACATGCGTGAATTTATTGAATATGGTTATGCTCATCAAATCGACTTCAAGAACCCTAAAACCATTACCCAGGAAGCGCTCACAAAATACGCAAACTTCCTTGCTATGCCGACTCCTGTAGGTAGGGGAAACTCGAAAGGAACCATACAAAACAAACTTGCGTCAATTCGCGCGCTCCTCAAAGGCTGGGGTGTTGATCTTCAAAAGTCCAACCTCAAGCTGAACGCTGCGGTTGGCGCTGGTAAGCGATCTCGCGAGGGGACCAAACAGCCTGTGAGTGACCAAGTGTTTGATGCAGCGGTGGCACTGGCGATAGAACTTGGCGAGGTGGGATTCGCCCATTGCATCCGACTCGAGCGTTATTTAGGACTTCGCGGTCAAGAAGCCCTTATGTCGACAGCTGGACTTTTGAAATACGCGAAAGAAGCCCAAAACATGCAGCAGGACGGTCTGGAAGGGGTCAAAATTTTTGACGGAACGAAAGGTGGCCGTCCGCGGGTAACGACCGTGATCACAAAGTACGCTGCTGAAACACTGCGTGCAATTCATGATGCCCTCGAGTTCTCATCTAAAAATAACGGCTTTTTGATTGCGGGAAAAGCACCTGGTTTGAAGGCTGCGCGAGCGCGCTACCACAAGATTGCGGCGGCGGTTGGCCTCACCGGCCAGTTTGCACCGCACTCGTTGCGGTACCGCTACGCCTGCGACAAACTGGTGGAATTGCGAGACCTTGGTGTGCCCCGAGATGAAGCGATGGTCCTGGCAGCCAAGTGGCTCGGCCACGGTCCTGGACGTGGGCGGTGGGTATCCATGGTGTACGGGCAGACGGTCAAGGATACATTCCCAAAAACCACTCGGCGCCGCTCCCAAAAGGCCGCGCTCTCTCAAATCAAGGCTTTGATTGAGCAATTCCCACAGGATGGGGGTACTATGTAAAAAGATGTCTATTATAGACATTTAAATATTATTTGTCTATAATGAACATCATCGTGCCCAGCAAACCACCCATCACTTACCCTGCTGAGCAGCGTGTTCTCACCGCGCTCGGGGAGCGCTTGCGCCTGGCGCGGCGTCGGCGCAAGCTCACTAGCATTACGGTGGCC
>CAIYZI010000552.1 GCA_903930665.1 uncultured beta proteobacterium | reverse complement strand
TGAGGATCGAGGTATATAACGATTGGCTGAAGCAGACCAGGAACCTTCAGGCGTGTGAACCGCTTGCCTATCTGCTACGGGGCCAGTAAACACCCAAGCTGGAAGCGGTTCTTTGCTGAGCGTTTTATCTTGTTCAATATCCTCTTTGATCCAATTGGCTACCTTAGTCCATCCTGCCGCCTGCCAATCTTCAAATGGGCCTTTATCCCAGCCATAACCCCAGCGCATTGCAAAATCAATCTCCCTGGTAGATTCAGCAATATTTCCCAGTTGGATCGCACAGTAATGAAAAATATCCCGGTATATCGCCCACAGAAATTGTGCCTGAGGATCATCGGTACTTCTTAGTAGCTCTAAGCGCTCAGAAATAGGCTTTTTGAGTATGCGCTCGATCAACGGCTCGATAGTTGCGGTTGATGGTTTGTATTCGGCAGTAGAGGGGTCTAAAACCAAAACTGTTTTTCCTTCTTTGCGATAGAAGCCTGCTTTCGTCTTTTGACCTAATGCACCTTTAGCAATAAGCTGACTTACTACTTCAGGAATTTTAAATAACGGTGCAAAAGGGTCATCTTGTAGAGAGTTCTCCATCGTCTTAATGACGTGCGCCATCGTATCTAGACCTACAACATCACTCGTCCTAAATGTAGCCGATTTAGCGCGACCTAATTTGCTCCCTGTAATGGCGTCAACAGCATCAAATCCAAGGCCAAATTTCTTAGCCTCCTCAAAGACGGCTAGGATGGAAAATACACCAACCCGATTGCCTATAAAGTTAGGAGTATCTTTCGCCCTAACGACTCCTTTACCCATTGCTGAGGTCATAAAGGTTTCTAGAGCATTGAGAACATGAGGATCAGTATCGGCTGCTGGAATGAGCTCTAACAAGTGCATGTATCGTGGTGGGTTAAAAAAATGCACCCCACAAAAACGTTTTTTTAGATCTCCTGAAAATCCTTTGGCGAGTTCGCCAATCGATAAACCGGAAGTATTCGTAGCGAAGATGGCGTGCTCAGGAATGAAGGGCGCTACTTTTTCGTAAAGAGCATGTTTCCAATCTAATCTTTCAGCGATTGCTTCGATAATTAAATCGCAATCTGCTAGCAAGCTTAGATCATCTTCATAATTAGCGGCCTCAATGAGATTTGCATCCATCGTCCACCCTAAAGGAGCGGGCTTAAGTTTCTTCAGGTTCTCAATTGATTTTTTGGCAATGGCACTTTTATTTGTCGGTTTGCCATTTTCAGATGGCGTTGGCAAATCAAACAAAACCACTGGAAGACCTACATTAATACATTGAGCTGCAATTTGAGCGCCCATGACCCCCGCACCAAGTACGGCTACTTTTTTAATGAGTTTGTTATCAGTCATCTTGAGTCTTTCAGAAAAGGTCAGCAGGCATTGCCATTAATGATTTAGAGCCTGCCCGTGCATTGCGAATGAGGTAAGCAGTTTCAGGAAGTAATTTCGCAAAATAGAAACGCGCTGTAGCTAATTTCGCTTCATAAAATGGATCACCACTAGTTTTATTGACCAACGCTATTTTTGCCATACGCGCAAATAGATAGGCATAAACCAAGTGCCCAACGATTCGCAAATAGGGTACGGCAGCCGCTCCAACTTCCTCGTGGTTCATCATGGCTTTCATGCCAACTTCTTTCGTCAGTTTTTCAACTTTAGAAGCAATATCTGCTAGTGGGTCTACAAACTCTTGCATCTCTTTACGCACACCTTCTTCGTCGATAAAGTTTTCTACAAGTTTTCCGAACTTGCGAAGTTTTGCCCCCATGTCGCCAAGAACTTTTCGACCCAATAGATCTAATGACTGAATAGTATTAGTGCCTTCATAAATCATATTGATACGAGCATCGCGTACATACTGCTCCATACCCCATTCTGTAATGTAGCCATGCCCACCAAATACTTGCATACCTTCGTTAGTGGCGGTAAAGGCGTTATCCGTTAAGAAGGCTTTGATAATTGGCGTAAGTAGGGTCACCATATCCGCAGTATCTTTGCGCACGCTTTCATCGGGATGATTGAGTTCGGTGTCTATCATCAAAGCGGTCCAATAAGCAAAAGCACGTGCACCTTCAGCATAAGCTCTTTGTGTGAGTAGCATTCTGCGTACATCAGGATGAACAATAATCGGATCGGCTACTTTATCTGGTGCCTTAGCCCCAGATAAGCTACGCATTTGAAGGCGTTCTTTCGCATAAACTACAGAGTTTTGATATGCCACCTCTGTTAGCCCTAAACTCTGCATCCCAACCCCAAGGCGGGCTGCATTCATCATGACAAACATGGCATTGAGGCCTTTATGAGGCTCCCCAACTAAGGTGCCAATAGCACCATCAAAATTCATTACGCAAGTTGCGTTGCCGTGAATACCCATTTTGTGCTCCAAGGAGCCACAGGTGACCTTATTATTTCCACCTATCGAGCCATCTGTATTGATAGCATATTTAGGAACTGCAAATAAAGAGATGCCTTTGGTTCCTTTAGGTGCATCGGGTAATCTCGCCAATACAAGATGAACAATATTTTCGGCAAGATCATGATCACCGCTAGAAATAAATATTTTTGTACCATTTATGGAATAAGTTCCATCTGACAATGGTTCGGCCTTTGTTTTCAAAATCCCCAAATCGGTACCACACTGAGGTTCTGTGAGGCACATTGTTCCAGTCCACTTTCCCGAGACTAGCTTTTCAAGGTAAATACTCTTTTGCTCAGGAGTTCCATGTGCATGAAGGCACTCATACGCTCCATGAGACAGTCCAGGGTACATAGTCCACGCTTGATTGGCAGAGTTTAAAGTTTCGTAAAGAACGGTATTTAAAAGTTGTGGCAAACCTTGACCACCATATTCTGGATCACAGGAAAGGGCAGGCCAACCTCCAGCCACGTATTGATCGTAAGCCGTTTTGAATCCAGTTGGTGTAGTAACTGAACCATCCTCATGGCGCGTACAACCCTCTTTGTCGCCTATTTGATTTAGAGGAAAGGCTACTTCACTAGCAAATCTCCCGGCTTCTTCGATGATTTGATTCATGGTGTCTTTATCTACATCTTGATATGCCGGTAGTTCTGAAAAAGCTTTCTCAGCATTCAAAAGCTCATGTATGACAAATTGAATATCACGTAGGGGAGGGTCATATTTAGGCATGTTATTTCCTGAAAATAATAGGGATGTCAGACTTGTTTAATTAGTCTTTTGGTTTCTTATAAATATGTCTTTAATAAGCTTATTCGCAAGAGTAAGGCTTTTGGGGTTTTGTAAAAACCGGGAATCGTGATGAACGCCAAGAACGGTGCTGTAGAGCTGAAACAAAAGCGCATCGATATCGATATTCTTTTTGAAATCGCCCGCAATGACAGATTCTTTGATTGCCCTTCGTAAAGCTGTACGCCAATCTTCAACACTTTGAATCAATGCATCGCGAACAATACCAGGGCGATCATCAAATTCTGCGGCCCCTGAAATGAAAAAACAGCTAGATGTTTCATCGCCAACACTCATCTTGAGCCATGAATGAATCATATGACGTAAGCGGGGAAGCCCTTTGGGTTTTAAAAGAGCAGGGGCAAATACCAAGTCCTCAAAGCGCTTGTAGTATTCGCGAACAACTTCAACTTGTAATTCTTCTCGAGACCCGAAATGAGCAAAGACGCCGCTTTTACTCATATTTACTGTCTCTGCGATATTGCCAATGGTTAGCCCTTCAAGCCCCGACTTACTAGCAATCTCCAGTGCAGCTTGCAGGATGACAGATTTAGTGAGCAATCCCTTTTTGGGCTCAACTGCACCTTTCGCATTAATCCTTTGTTCTAGCATGGATATTTTCTGATGTGTTTTGTTGTAAAAATAATACGATCGTTCGTTTATATTAAAACACAGTTTTTTGCGAATTTCAAAAATCAAAAATTTAAAATACCAGCTTGGGTCATGTTCTATATGGGCTGTTTGGTAGTGACAAAATTAACAAGGAATGGAATTGATGCAGTACAACATAATTTTCGGGAAAACCCGAGGTCTATATAACAAGAAATATCGATACAGTGTGCGTAGCGGTAATTGATTTGACAACAAATAAATTAAACAAGGAAGACACATGAACCAATTCAAAGTTAGCGTATTAGCCCTTGCAATAACTAGCATTGCAACAACGTCAGCCATGGCACAGTCATCTAAGACAAATGCATGGGAAGGTGCGTATGGGCAAATAGGTGTTGGATACGGAATGTTTGTGCCAAAAATTGGTAATGGAACGGCAGTAAGCTCCACTGGAAATGCTGTTCTAGCTGGATATCCTGCTACGGTTTCACAAAACGCATCCGCAAGTAGTGTAAATAATGTGAATACTGGTATAGCAAACTTAGCTGTTGGCTATAACTTTGGTATCAATGAAAGCTATATCTTGGGTGTAGCTGCATCCTATTATCCTGGGGCTAGCTCTTCAGCAACCGGGCAACTAAGTGTTGCACCTACAACAATTACAAGTCCATATGGACCAGCGGTTGGATCGCCTGCTACTGTACCTGGTGCAAGCACAACAGCAAAGCGCTGCTGGCCAAGCGGCGCCGCAAGGCCAGCAGTTCGAGCCTGGTGAACAACTGATCGGCATCAGTGGCGCCTATTATGGCGCGGATGGTGCCACTTATTCGACCGAGATCGAGGGTTTCAGCCGCATTGTCTCGCACGGCGCCACCGGCAGCGGCCCGACATCGTTCACCGTCTTCACGCGCTCCGGTTTGGTCTACGAGTTCGGCGGCACATCCGATTCGCGCCTGGTCTGCACCACGCCCAGCCCCTGCACCACCGTGATGAGTTGGATGCTGGACAAGGTTACGGACACCGTCGGCAACACGATCAGCGTCGCTTACGTACAAAATCTTGGCCACGCCTACCCGCAAACCATCAGCTACACGGCCAACACCGCCCAGGGCCTGGGCGCCACCAACCTGATCAGCTTCGGCTATTTGCAGACGCGACCCGATGCACCGGTAAAATATCTCGCTGGCCAGCCGAGCCAGACAGCCTGGCTGCTGCAGACAATCACCACCGCCTGGGTCAAGCTCGGCACCTGGACCAATACGAGTACCTATACACTGGCCTATGGCACCGGCGTGACCGGGCGCAGCCAGCTCAAGACCATCACACGCGCGGGGA
>CAIYZI010000551.1 GCA_903930665.1 uncultured beta proteobacterium | reverse complement strand
CATGAGGTATAGAGATATTGACCTCTTTGGCTGGAAATGTCTATCCTCAACCTTCAGGTAAGATGGCCCCCAATGAATAAAATCCTTAAAATTTCTCACCTCTCAAAAACCTATCAATCTGGTTTTGAAGCCCTCAAAGATGTCAATCTAAAAATCTCCAAGGGTGAAATCTTCGCCTTACTGGGCCAAAATGGCGCAGGCAAGACTACCTTGATTAGCATCATTTGCGGAATCATCAATCCAAGCTCTGGAGAAGTATTGGTTGATGGGAAAGACATCATTCATCATTATCGAGAAGCACGATCTTTAATCGGCCTAGTTCCTCAAGAGTTATCGACTGACGCATTTGAAACTGTTTGGAATACCGTCACCTTTAGCCGAGGTTTATATGGGAAAGCTCCAAATCCTCAATTTATTGAAAAGATTTTGAAAGAGTTATCTCTTTGGGATAAGCGAGATAATAAGATCATGACCCTCTCTGGAGGAATGAAGCGAAGAGTCATGATTGCTAAAGCACTATCTCATGAACCAAAAATACTCTTTCTAGATGAGCCCACCGCTGGAGTAGATGTGAGCCTTCGTAAAGATATGTGGAATGTCGTTAAAGACTTGAAAGCCAGCGGCACAACCATCATTCTTACGACACACTATATTGAAGAGGCCGAAGAGATGGCCGATCGTATTGGCATCATCAGAAAAGGTGAACTGATCCTCGTTGATGAAAAATTAGCCCTCATGAAAAAACTTGGGAAGAAAGAGTTAATCCTTCAGCTCTCACTTCCACTCCAATGCATACCTGCTGCACTTGATATTCCTGGGTTAATACTTTCACAAGATAAGTTTGAAATCACATATACCTTTGATTCAAACAGTGAGCAAATCAGTATTGCAGATCTTTTGCAAAAGCTTACCGAGCAGGGTATCACTTTTAAAGACCTTCACACTAAGCAAAGTTCATTAGAAGAAATCTTTGTGAACCTGGTCAATGCAGGAGTAAATACACATGAAGCTTAATTACTATGGTATTCGCGCTATCTTTAGATTTGAAATGGCCAGAACTCGCCGCACATTAATGCAAAGTATTGTTGCACCAGTCATCTCGACCTCTTTGTATTTTATTGTTTTTGGTTCGGCTATTGGATCACGGATTACAGAGATGGAAGGTGTTTCATATGGTGCATTTATTGTGCCAGGCCTCATCATGCTTTCTTTACTAACTCAAAGTATTTCCAACGCCTCTTTTGGTATTTATTTTCCAAAATTTAGCGGCACAATTTACGAATTGCTATCCGCCCCCATCTCCCCCCTTGAAATCATTATTAGCTATGTCGGTGCCGCCGCCACTAAGTCAATCATTTTGGGTTTAATTATTCTGATGACGGCAACATTTTTCGTACCTTTACAAATAGACCACCCTATTTGGATGTTGATTTATCTGTTACTTACTTCGGTTACTTTTAGTTTGATCGGCTTCATTATTGGCATTTGGGCTGATGGCTTTGAAAAGCTGCAGGTCGTGCCACTCCTAATTATTACCCCACTAACCTTCTTGGGGGGTAGCTTTTACTCCATTTCTGTTCTCCCTCCATTCTGGCAAAAAGTTGCTCTACTTAATCCCGTCGTGTACCTCATTAGCGGATTTCGCTGGAGTTTTTACAGTATTGAAGACGTCAACCTATGGCTTAGCCTTGGCATGACTTTGGCATTTCTGAGCATTTCAGTTGCTACAGTAATCTGGATCTTTAAGACCGGCTATCGCCTCAAGAAATAAAACTTCTAAGCGGCACCAAAAATAAGCCCCTCATCATTTCTGGTGAGGGGCTTTTACTTTCCATTTGTAATATTCTATTGAGAGTTTCAGTCGCTATAGACAAGAAATAAACTCTGCACTAAATATTTTATTTTTCAGGTTTAAAACCACTATCCAAAAAGTCTTGTACGCCGGCAAACATCAGCATACGATTTTTTTCCATGATGAGAGTATGAGTTCCCTCACTAATCTGCAACATAATTTTATATGGTGCATTTTCTAGCTTAGTGAAGTACTCATAAAGCATGTAACTTGGTAGATCAGCATCCCACTCTGCATGAACTAACATCACCGGCACGCGAATATCTTTTGGGTCGTAAACAGGTTTACCAGCTGACCAATATTCACGCGCATCTTGAACGGTGCCATTTGGAGCACGCAACTTTTTAGGGCTTTGGTTTTTCCCCCATGGATCCGTATCAAATGTAGCGTCTGCCCATTTCTCAAACCAACCTTCAGGAATTAAAGTACTTTTCGCATTTTCTGGAACGCCAGCTAGCCAACGCTTCTTAGCATCAGAAACAGAGGCAACTCGATAAGCCCCCAATACACCACCATTATCAGTTAATGCTGGGCCGCCTTGACGAAGCCATTGAGGAGCATATAAAACCAACTTATTCACCTTGTCATTATGTTCGGTTGTATATTTCCCCATAATGGTCGTTCCCCAAGACCATCCAAGTAAATTCATCTTATTAATATTGCGTTTTTTTAAGATGTAATCTACAGCACTGGAGACATCACTCACGGCGACATCCGTTCTGACTAATGGTGAATTTTGATCAGCCGGCTGATCCATCTCAGGAGGGCGAGTCGACTTTCCATATCCTCGTAAATCCACTAGCCACACGTCATAACCTCTTGCAGCCATGTATTCCATCCATGAAGTGCCACCAAGGGACAGATCAAATGCCGTTTCAGATGGGTAGGTAGAGCCATGCACATAAAGCAATGTTTTTTCAGCTGTAAATTTTTTCACTCCAGCCAAATGTTTATTGCGTACATATAGAGAAATTCCAGGGGTATCGCTTTGCACCATGTATTCATTCATCTCAATCTTATCGGCAGCAAATGCCTGATTAAGAAAGCCACAAAAAAATAATGTGCCAATCATTTTGATAATTTTCATTGTCTTTCCAGATAAGCTTTAGCTTATTTATTGATGATCAAAAGCATTCAGGTATGTATAGCCCCACGCACTTAATGGGGGCTATACATTTCTATTGATAAAAATTAAGGATGCAGCAATAGCTTTTGCACGCGCCAATTTAAAAGTTCTCCAACATACAGAGTGTTTTCTGTTGGGCAAGCGATCTCATGGATCCAGCCAAACTGTTTAGGCTGCTTACCCGATTGGCCAAAGACGCCGAGGACTTTACCGTCTAAATTTAGCTTATAGATACGGCCTGGATAGGCATCAGCCATATAGAGAACTTGATTGGGGCCAGGTGTAATACAAAGTGCCCATGGAGCGCCTGGCATCATGAGTTTGTTACCCAATTGAGGATCATCTTTTTTTGCAACATCTGGCATATTACCAATGGCAGGTCGGATCGATGCATCGTAAGGAACATCTACCTGGATAACACGCAAGACATTTCCGTTACCATCAAATACTTGAATACGTCGATTACCGCGGTCTGCTACATAAACATTTCCCTGGTTATCAGATGCAATACTGTGGGGAGTATGCAGTTCACCTAGAGCCTGACCACGCTCGCCCCAAGATTTCAGCCAATCGCCATTCTTATTAACTTTAGCGACTCTTGAGTTGACATAACCATCGCTAATGAAGGCATTACCAGCAGAATCAAAGGCGACATCAGTAACTTGACGGAATCTTCCGTCTTCCGCTTTTAAGGGAGGCATTGGATGCTCAAGCGGTCCAGTCTCTTTATCTGAAGCCTCTTGCTTTCTACCAAAAAGCATCACCACGTTTCCAGCCGGATTGAATTTAATCACCATATCCGAGCCTTTATCAGTCACCCAAATATTGTCTTCTTTATCAATTCGAACGGCGTGCGCAAAAGACCAGGCATAAAGATTTTTACCAATCTCGCGAATGAAATTTCCATTGGCATCAAATTCGAGTAACTGTGTAGCAGCCGCAGCGTAGGCTGGACCCATGGTATTTCCACGATGCAATACAAAAATATGGCCTTTGGAATTTACCGCCACTCCACTCACTTCACCTAAGTGCATATCTTTAGGCATCTTGATAGGATTTGGTACCGAATCAAATGCAATAACAGGAACAGTTTCACCTGCAAATGCAATGCCAGCAGATAGAAAAAGTGCGCACAATAATGCTGATTTCATTTTGTCTCCTAAATTTTATTTTTTATATTTTTTAACTTCTGCATCAGCATAGCATGTGATAAATAAATACGCTGT
>CAIYZI010000550.1 GCA_903930665.1 uncultured beta proteobacterium | reverse complement strand
TTGGTCATGCCAGTAGTTACTGTCAGCACACCTGGCCCTGACTTTACCCAGAGTCAATTGGCCTTTGCCGGCATTGCCTCTTTTGCTTTATATGGCGCCTTTCTTTTCTTTCAAACCGTGAGTCATCGTGACTACTACTTGCCAGCTAGCGCAGAGCACAAGACGGATGAGACAGTGCATGCGGATAAGCCGAGCAATCTCAAAACAGCAGTCAGTCTTATGCTCTTATTGGCATCGCTCATCACGGTAGTGGGATTGGCCGAATTACTCAGTCCAGCCATTGAAGCGGGAGTAAAAAATGCGGGCGCACCCAAAACGGTGGTGGGTATTGCCATTGCGCTTTTAGTATTACTACCAGAGAGCTTTGCAGCAGTCAGAGCGGCTCAAGCCAATCGCTTGCAAAGCAGCCTGAACCTCACGCTGGGATCGGCTTTGGCTAGTATTGGTCTTACCATCCCCACGGTGGCAGCGATTGCTATTTTCTTTGACTTACCACTAAGTTTAGGTATCAGCGAGCTCAATATAGTCCTGATGTATCTGTCGTTCTTTATTGGCGCACTGACCCTGGCCATCGGTAAAACCACCCTCTTACAGGGGGTGGTGCATTTAATTATCTTTTTTGAATATTTGTTTTTAAGTCTGGTGCCTTAGGGTCAATTTATACTGCAATGAAATATTGCCAACTAATCAGCATGAGTTTTTTGTTAACAATCTCTGGAAATTGCTTTCTCAAAATAAAACAATGGGCTGTCAAAAATGATCTGGCACTTTCTAAAAATTAAGTCCTGATCATCTCAATCCGTGGGATCAGCATTACCCCGCAATCTTCATTATGGGATTGGTATCATTACCTTATTTATGGAATTAGGGGTTAATCAAAAAATTACTTTTAGGCGCTGGTGCGAAATCAATATTTATGAGAAATGAAAAAATGCACCTTAGCCAAGCCAATAGTAATTTCAACCGAACAAAGGATTAACCCAAACAACCTTTTGAAAAAGAGAGCCAAGGAGCTCCCTTGGGGAGCATCGCTTTATTTTAAAACTAATAACACGAAGAGGTGCAGGCAGAAAATCAAGTTGATCTGATTATTCAGATTCAAAGACCAGATAAATACTTACATCTATCGATTAATTAATTTTGTAAGCGCTAAGAATATTAAATAGTCGCTTCAATGGCTTTAAATAAGATAGAAGAAAGCTTCTCGCCCGGAGCAAATCCCTGGGATAAGAAAAACGGCATGATCTCATCAGATGGTTGAGCAGTTAAAAGTCGGATCTGTTTTTGCTGACACCACCCTACCAATTGCGTTAAGAGAAAAGACTCTAAGCCCTTGCCTTGGGATTTTTTTTCAATAGCCATATTTCCAATAAAAACAGGTGCTAACTCCAAGGATTGCGGTGGAGGCAAGTAAATGGTAGCAAGACCGACTGTCTTAACATCCTCCGTCAAGAGCGCCCACACTGGAACTAAACTAGGGTGCGGACTAGATTTACTTGCAAGATTCGAGACGTCTTGAGGCACATCGAAATCAATTCGTTCAAAAATCTGATTAAAGATTTCTTTAGATGGAGGGGTTATAGAAAATTCAACTTTGAGCGTAGGCATATGAAATCTTATATGGGTTTATTAAAACTGATGTTTTGGTTAAAAGTAAGAAAAATTTAGCATTTATGCAAATGGGGTAAGAAAATATGCATACAAAAGAACTTAAAAAAATACCGCTATCAAGCGGTATTTAAAGAAAAACCAAAGCTCAAAAAAATTATTTACTTTCGACTTGATACCCCTTGGACAGCATACAATCACGTGCTGCGCCAACAGTATTAATATCGCCATAAACCTTGTTACCCCAAATATTGAAGCCCTGGGTATACAAGTTTTCGCAACTCAATTTATCAGCATAAAATTTGCTCGATTCCTCAACCGGTTTAAAGGGAGCGCTAGTACTACAGGCAGCTAAAAGAGCCGAAATTACAGCGGCGAAAATTAGATTTGTTTTCATTATCATTTCTTTAGTCAGGTCAATTAACAAAGGTTACGCAATAAATAAAAATATCGGCAAAGTACTGGTGCCCCTTGTCCGACTCGAACAGACCACCTACTGATTACAAATCAGTTGCTCTACCAGATGAGCTAAAGGGGCATTCATCAGATTTTAACCTATGTTATTTACCTATCCAAAACCAACTGCCTCTAGTTCGGCAGAATCAAAGTTGTCGGCATTTAGTGCAGTTAAATCAACCGAAACTAAACCTACTATAGCATGCGAAACAAGCTGCTTATTAGATTAAAGCTAATAGTATTAACTGCATAAAAAAGCATCTTTTGAATCCTCCATCCAAAATCTCTAAATACGTCAAATCACTACCCAAGGAATGTATTAATAAAAAATTCATCTAGAGATTATTTCGCAGATGTTAAAGACCGTTATTTATGGTTATATATCCGCTAGATGGAATCTGATAACTGATAGTTAGATTTTCTGTGAATTTTGAACAATGATTTCTACAACAAGCAATGTCAATTAATTTATTTTTTAGCCACCAGGACATTAACTAAATTGACTACGTCTTGAACCGTTGAGCACAAAATGAAATCATTCACTTCCACCTCCACCCCATAAATTTCATCTAATTTCATTTGAAATTCGAAAATTTCAAGGCTATCCATATTTATCTCTGATATTTTTGTGTCAGCATTAATTTCCATAGCATGATCGGTAAACTCCTTTGCAATTTTGCATACAGTATAAGTCACTGAATCAGTCAATTTTGATCCTTATTGAAGTTGGGAAATTGAAGACGCTGTCACCAATCCTATATTGAAAATCCAATAGCTCATAAGCAACATCAAGGGTGGATAAGGTTTCAGAGAATACTCGCCAAAGATCTAGACTGTATGACATTCCAGGGCAAACATGCCTTGTGGAGGCCGCAAAATAAGTTTTCGAATATTCAGGCAAATGCTTGTCTTGATATCCCGCAGATTCTATAAATAATTGAACGCGCTGGTCTTTATAAATCGTAATATTGGAAATTTTTGAATCTTCAGTTGCAATACGCTCAACTAGAGAAATGCCCGATGCCGGCAAATCACGTTTAAGAGCAAGATTTTTAAAATTACCTTTAGGATAGCATTTTAAATTCAGCAATAATGAA
>CAIYZI010000549.1 GCA_903930665.1 uncultured beta proteobacterium | reverse complement strand
GGTGATAGCCATAACTTCATCTTGGGTGATTTAACCAAGATCCTCAAAAATATTGAGCAAAGCACCCTGGGTACCGATAGTGAAGAAGAATTTGAAAACCTCTTTGAAGATTTAGATCTCACCTCCTCTAAATTAGGCAAGACTGAAAAAGAGAAAAATAATCTGATCTCCAAAGTATTGGCTCACCTCGATCAAATTGACTTTAATTTGACAGACTCTACTGCGGACGTTCTGGGTGATGCTTATGAATACCTCATTGGTGAATTTGCCAGCGGTGCCGGTAAAAAAGCGGGGGAGTTCTATACCCCGCAACCCGTATCCACCCTGCTAGCTAAATTAGTTACAGCGAATAATCAAAATCTCAAGAGCGTTTATGACCCGACTTGTGGCAGCGGCTCATTATTGCTGCGAGTCAAAAAAGAAGCCAAGCAAGTAGGCAAGATTTACGGGCAAGAGCTCAATCGCACAACGTACAACTTAGCCCGCATGAACATGATCTTGCACGATGTTCATTTTTCAGATTTTGATATCAAGCAAGAAGACACTTTAGAAAAGCCTCAGCATCGAGAGCTTAGATTTGATGCAATTGTGGCAAACCCACCATTTTCTGCCAAGTGGAGTGCTAACCCTCTCTTTATGAGTGATGATCGCTTTAGCGTTTATGGCAGATTAGCGCCCAGCTCTAAAGCGGATATGGCCTTTGTGCAGCACATGGTCTATCAATTGGCTGAAGAAGGCACTATGGCGGTCGTTCTGCCCCATGGTGTATTGTTCCGCGGAGCTGCTGAAGGCCATATTCGCCAATACCTCATTGAAGAGCTCAATTGCTTAGATGCTGTGATTGGTCTGCCAGCCAACATCTTCTATGGCACTTCTATTCCGACTTGCGTGCTCGTTTTTAAGAAATGCCGTAAGAATCCTGACAACATCCTCTTTATAGATTCCTCCAATCACTTTGAGAAGGTGAAGACTTCTAATGTGATGCGCCCCGAGCATATTCAAAAGATTGTTGATACTTATAAAGCTAGGTCCGTTGAGGATAAATACAGCCAGCTAGCCACCATTGAATCCATCAAGGCCAATGACTGGAATCTGAATATCCCAAGGTATGTTGATACCTTTGAAGCGGAAGAATCCATTGATCTAGCGGCAATCTCAAAGCAACTGGTAGCGCTAGAGCAAGAGAGCCAAGAAACCGATAAGACCATTGCCCAATTTTGCAAAGAGCTTGGCATCGAGCCGCCATTTGCTGTGGCGGGGAAATAAGATGCCAGCGCCAAAGTTGAGGTTTAAGAATGAAGGTGGAAAAGATTTTCCACCGCCAATTCCGAGGAAATTTATCGAAATTGCAGACAAGATTAGCGATGGCATTCATTCAACACCCAAATATGATGTTAATGGTAAATATTTTTTCATTAACGGCAACAATCTCATCAACGGTCAAATTGAAATAACACCTTCAACGAAAAAAATTGCATATGACCAGTATCTTCTTCATAAGTCTGATTTAAATAATCAGTCGATACTTCTTTCGATAAATGGAACAATTGGGAATTTAGCCTTTTACGATAACCAAGAAGTGGTCCTTGGTAAGAGCGCCTGCTATATAAATTTAAAAAGTACTACAAATAAAAAATATGTATACCAACTCCTTCAGACCCCAATAATTAAAAATTATTTTGAACAAGAGTTGACTGGCTCAACAATTAAAAATTTGTCTTTAACAACCATTAAGAATGCTTCGGCAGAGTTCCCAGTTGAGCAAGAACAAACCAAAATCGCCAACTTCCTCACCGCCGTTGACTCCAAGATCTCCCAGCTCACTAAGAAACATGAATTACTCACCTCCCATAAAAAAGGGGTAATGCAGAAAATCTTTAGTCAGGAATTGCGATTTAAGGATGATGAGGGGCAAGAGTTTCCGGGGTGGGAGGAAATGTCATTTGGAGATGTATATGATTTTTTCCAGACAAACTCATTTTCTAGGGAATTACTAAGTTATGACATTGGAAGCATTAAAAATATTCACTACGGCGATATACACACCAAATTCAAAAGTAATTTTTCGCTCGCCGATGAATTAGTTCCATTTATTAAGCCCGAGGTAGACGTCTCAAGGATTCCGAAAGAGTGCTATTGCATCGAGGGGGATCTAATCATTGCTGATGCCTCCGAAGATTATGCCGACGTTGGTAAGGCTATAGAAATAATCAAATTAGGGCAGGAAAAGCTGTTGGCTGGTCTTCATACTTATATTGCTAGAAACTTATCAAAAAATATGGCTTTAGGTTTTGGTGGGTATTTAATGCAAACTGAAAAGGTCCGGCTCCAAATTAAAACCTTAGCATCTGGTATCTCAGTGCTTGGAATATCCAAAGGTAATCTGGCAAAAATTACCATTCCAGTCCCCAGCAAAGACGAACAATCCAAAATCGCTAACTTCCTCACCGCCATTGATGGCAAGATCAGGAACGTCAAATCCCAGCTAGAAGCCGCCAAAGAGTACAAGCAAGGTCTTTTACAGCAGATGTTTGTTTAATAAACCCATTATGTCCGGTAAATCCCCCACCCA
The DNA here is from genome assembly GCA_903930665.1 of uncultured beta proteobacterium. Lineage (GTDB taxonomy): Bacteria > Pseudomonadota > Gammaproteobacteria > Burkholderiales > Burkholderiaceae > Polynucleobacter. The sequence continues at coordinate 1,763 of CAIYZI010000549.1, read as the reverse complement.
GTCTGAGCTTGCTCTCGAAGAATCCCTGATCTCCCAGCTAGAGGGCATGGAGTACGCCCGTGTGCGCATTGACGATGAAACTGCGATGCTCGCCAATCTCAAGCGCCAACTTGAGATTCACAATAAAGGCATCGTTTTTACCCCTCTTGAATTTGAAAAGATTCTCAACCACCTCAATACTGGCGGTGTCTTTGAGCGCGCCAAGATTTTGCGTGATCGCTACGCCTTAAAGCGGGATAACGGGGATGTGGCCTATATCAGCTTTATTAATAGTGATGACTGGTGCCTAAACGAATTCCAAGTCACCAACCAAATCACTATGGAAGGCCGACGCAAGAATCGCTATGACGTCACCATCCTCATTAATGGCCTGCCCTTGGTGCAAATTGAGCTCAAACGCCGTGGAGTAGAACTCAAACAAGCTTTTCATCAGATTGTGCGCTATCAGCATGATTCCTACGATGCTGGCAATGGCTTATTTCAATATGTCCAGATCTACATTATTAGTAATGGCGTTAATACCAAATACTTTGCCAATAACAAAGGTGACTCTTTTGAGCAGACCTTCTACTGGACTGACAAAGAAAATAACCGCATCTCTGATTTAAAAGACTTTAGTTCCGAATTTCTTAAACCTTGCCATATCGCTAAGATGATCACCCAGTACACGGTACTAACGGAAGATCAAATTAGCAAAGTACTGCGCCCTTACCAATACTACGCCACTGAAGCGATCGTAGAGCAAGTTAAAACGAGCATGGACAATGCCTATATTTGGCATACCACCGGCTCTGGTAAAACCTTAACTTCATTTAAGGCCAGTCAAATCATCAGCAAGATGGCCAAAGTCCATAAAGTCATCTTTGTCGTAGATCGCAAGGATCTAGACTATCAAACAGCCAAAGAGTTCAATGCCTTTGCCAAGGATAGTGTGGATGCCACTACGGATACTCGCTCTCTAGTCAAGCAATTGGCTGATGACACTAATAAGCTCATTCTAACCACCATTCAAAAGCTTAATAACGCCATTACTGGTGAGAAATACCTTTCCAAGGTCAAAGATCTACAGGATAAGAAGATTGTTTTTATTTTTGATGAGTGCCATCGCTCTCAGTTTGGCGAAACCCATCGCAATATCAAAGAGTTCTTCAAAAAAGCCCAGATGTTTGGTTTTACAGGCACGCCCATTCTGGCTGAGAATGCCGCTGGCAGCACTGGGCAACAACGTACCACCAAAGACCTCTTTGGTAACTGCCTGCATAAATACGTCATTGTGGATGCCATTAAGGATGAGAATGTCCTGCGTTTTGCGGTGGAATACGTTGGCAAATACCAAAGAGCAAACTCAGGTAGTGAGCTTGATATTGAAGTGGAGGCTATTGATATCAAGGGCTTATTAGATAGCCCCAAGCGTCTTGCCAAAATTACCGATTACATCTTGGAACACCATCGCCAAAAAACCAAATATCCTGAATTTACAGCGATGTTTTGTGTCAGCAGCGTACAAACCTTAATTAGTTACTATGAGCTATTCAAGCAAAAGCAAGCTGAGTTGCCCGCCTCAAGCAAACCTCTCAAAATTGCCACCATTTTTAGTTACGCCGCCAATGAAGAAGATCCTGGGGCCAACGGCCTTAATGGACTCATTGCAGAAGAGAGCCCTACGATTGATGTCGCAAAAATCAATCCCTATAGCCGCGATAAGTTAGATAGCTTTATGGCTGACTACAACGCCATGTTTGGCACCAAGTACTCTACTAAAG
>CAIYZI010000548.1 GCA_903930665.1 uncultured beta proteobacterium | reverse complement strand
GCCATATTAGTCATTTAAAAAAATAGTTCTACAGTTAATCAAGTAATCTTTTAGGGTAATCAGAACATCTTCTAGATCCACTCTATCACTAACATCCAAATACAAATCCGCTGATAATTTATCGTCCGTATTCGTAGTATTGAAATGATTGGCCACTCTAATCAAAATATGCCAATGCTCTAAAACCCCATACTTTTGTGAGATTTCTTTGGGTTTAGACAGATTGATATAAATGGCATCCGACAATTCTGATGCCCCAATACGGCCAACAGTTGCCCCGCACTGCTTGGCGGTGGCGACAATTAAATCTTGAGTTTTTTCTATATCAAGCACAAAACCCCCTCATCATCCATTATTTAAAATTGCGTTTAACTTCGCAATTACCTGTCTCGCGGCATACATACCGTTGCCGTTCAACTGACGAACCCATGCGGTGCGAGTTGGTGACCATTTAAAGCCATGCGATTTTAAAATAGTCTTAACGTCATCAGCAGGTCTTCCTTCAAAAATAAAATGGATGCGGTTGTCTGCTTTGTCAGTTTTGCAAGTGTAGAAAGCGCCTTCGATAGTTTCTTCTTCATGCGTAGCGATTTTCTCTAATGACTCGATGCGCTCCTTGATGCGTCGAATATTAGCGTTATTATTTGATAGCTCAAATGGTCGATACGTGCGAGGGTTTGACTTGTTAGCAACCTTCATTGCACTTTGATTAGTTTCGAGTTCTTCGAGTTTTTGTTTCAATTTACTAATCGCCTCGGGATCATCGCTAGAAATCCCGCCAGTCCCGACCGTTTTAGCCTTTTCGGCGTAATATTCGGCCGTTTTTTGGGCGGACACTGCGCGACCTATGGTTGCATGAATTTTCGCGCGATAGTTGCGATCGCGACCTTCGCTATGATGGCCTACTAATATAGGCTGGCCGAATGGAATAACCGAGGCCATATCATGTGCACGGTTAGCAAGCGCCGCGCTTGTTTCTTCTGATTTTTGCGCCAACTGCTCATAGCGTTCACGTCTTGCAGTCATACGCTGCTCATATGTTTTCATTTTTGATTCCTTTTAATCAGTTTGGTTTATTTATGATTATTCAATCGACCCATTGCCAGCGCCTTCCAGCTCGCTTTCTATTGAAGAGGCATAGAAATCACTTTCGCGCCTAAAATCCCTGCCAGACCTAAAGCCAGCCTGCCAAGATCCCAACAAAAAATCTTCGTCTTGAAACATGCAAGGGGGATCGCTTAAATCAGGCCTTACAAGAGAATTGAAGCCTTCTTGTTGGCCGTCCATATAGGCTTCTTGCAAAATGTCGTTTAGCTTCTCATCAGAAGCCATAGCGGCATCTATTGGCAATACCCTTAAATGCGGTTTAATAGAAATTAGAATCGCAAATTCACATCGAATATCTAAACCACGCATAACAAAATCTCCCTTAAGAGTACCAAGATCCGCTTGGCGTCGGTTGGAGCAATTAACTTACTCCATGCTTAATATTATACATAAAATATCCATATAAGCAAGCATTTATAAGGGTTTATTTCATATTTCGATATTTATTTTTACTTAAATTACCTTCAATCATCACTTTTGCTTATATATAAAATTTCCCGCGATTTCCTTTTCTGAAAAGCCAATCAAGGTTGTTTGCAAACCACTGTTGTTAATCGAGATCCATAGGCGGTGCCAAGGCATAGCCTTGGATGATGCGGTAGGAGCCGGGGCGGTAGCCCTTGCCCTTTAGGGCAACTCCGTATCCCGCATCAAGCATGGATTGAGGGGTAAGCCAAGAGGGCCACGACATTGGCTGAAAGCCAATGTGGGAACGATATCGCAGGGATGCCGAAGCTTGGCGCTGTCCAGGGCAAAACCGCAAGCCGCAGCGCAAGGGGCAAGGCCCCTGAGAACGGGTGAGGATTTTGGTGAAGCGTACCCTTGACAGAAGGAGCCAAGCATAGGCGATCACAAGATGTCGTTCTGAGCGCAGCGAGCGTGGCCAGCGCCCCCGCAATAAAAGCAAACCCTTCGCCTTATCAATTTTGCGGGGGTTTTCTAGCAGTGGGGCAAAGCCCCACTGCCGCCCCAGCGAAGAGCTGGGGCGAAACTGCCACCCCCTTATTAAATGAGGGCTTCTTGGGCGCTGGGTGTTGCCAACTTCATAATGTAGTCATGCGCTTGTTGCGCTTTACTAGCTGCTGCAAATATGGCAGTTTTATCATTTTTGAGAACGGTTAGCCAAGACTTGATATAAGAAGCGTGGTTCTCCATCTTGCCATTTAATCCAATCGAACTTTTTAGAAAAGCAGAGCCCAACTCGGCGATCATTTCTTCCATTGCATAATCCGCATTTTTAAAACGGGAGCGCAAAGACAAGGCGCGATTTAGGCGGGACTCGTGCGCTGTCCAGTGGGTCAGTTCATGCAAGGCAACAAGATAAGCATTTTCAGCGCATGAAAAGCGTTTGCGTGATGGCATATTGATGTAGTCTTGAATCGGTGAATAGTAGGCTTCTGTACCCGCCCATTGAATAGAGGCTTTAGAGGCGGCGAGTAATTGCTCGGCAATCTCAATAGGAGCAAATTCTTGCGCTTGCTCTACGCTTGGCAACTCAAAGCTAATGTCTTCTATTTGCGCCACATTGAAAACCGTATGCGTCACCATGCAGGAAATGGTGCGCCCTGTTTCGCCGTCTTCGGTGGTTTCAACTGCGCCCTTTTCATCTTTTTCTGTCATTTGAATAAACCGAATAATCGGAGTGCCTCGTTCACCTTTGCGAACATGGCCACCTAACTTGATTGCTTGGCCGTAACCCAACCATGCGCCATGCTCAAAACCCCGTGTCTGCGCCTCCATCCACAATAAAGGCACGTTAATACCTCTATAGTTTGCTTTTGTTTGGAAGTTGTAAGGCATCGCCATTTCAGCGCTTGACCAAAGACTTTCGTTAGCGGTCAAATTTTGCTCAATGTGAGCAATGATTTTATTAGTGATCTCTTGTTTAAGATCGGGTCTTATGGATACTTTCATTTTTTAATCTCCCGTAAG
>CAIYZI010000547.1 GCA_903930665.1 uncultured beta proteobacterium | reverse complement strand
TTGTTCTTCCAAATTCATCGCTACAAAGGAGACACCCGTAAAAGTTTTGCTGATTAGCAATAAGTCGTTATTACCGATACCCGGAAAAGTTCGATGGTCGCAATCTAAAGGTCTCGCCTAAGACCTTCCGTCGTCTTCATGCAGACCTTCCTGATCGCAGTCGTTCGGGACCGACCGCTATCGTGACGCTGGAGCCGGCTGCCTCACTGCCCTATGTGACTGCAATGGGCACGATGGCGACCGATACGAACGACCGCTAACTAGCACCATAATTCATGATGTTGTCTGACCCAGAAGCGGTCACTGGTGACTGCCTGCTTGCGCTGCAACGCGGTCAACCGCCACACGAGTCGAGCAACTAACACGAATGTCGGCTTTGAGACGATGAGTTCGCAGGACTGTAATTCCGTGATGGCTAAGAGCGACCCTTCGCCGAAATCGCTCGGTATACAGGTGCTTCTACAAAGAAAATACCAGACAAACAAGCTCCTAGAATGCGTCGTATCGGAGCATTGCCGCCAGGAGTAAATAATGCCAACTTTTGCGATACATCATGTCAATTTTCATGTTCAGCAACCATTGCTCGAAGACATGAAAAACTTCTATTGCGACGTGATGGAACTGACCCCTGGCTTTAGGCCAGAGCTTAAGCAAGATGGATATTGGTTGTACGCTGACTCGATACCTCTAGTCCATTTGTTTGAAGCTGTGGGTACTGATATACGTCAGCTAGGCGTTAATTCAGTCTTTGATCACGTCGCTTTTCATTGCAAAGATTTGGAGACCATTACGTCACGGCTGGAGCGTCTGAACATACCCTACACGATGGTCAAATTACCGCACTCAGGGCAAACGCAAGTCGCTGTTACCGACCCTGCAGGGCACAAGGTTGAGTTTATCGTTGAGCCTTAAAGTTCATGCATCGTAGCCACACATAAGAGATATGCTCCCTCCATTTGGCCGACAGCAGAACACGGTACGTATTTTGTCTTGAGGATTTCGAAACTGAGGTCCGTCACGAAAGATTGCTTCGCGGCAATGCAGCTGTCAACTGCGGGCTGAAGCTGCTGTTCGTTGCCTTTGCCAGATACGCCAACCCCAGTCATCCAAAAGTGCAGTTAGGGCTGATAACCTCAAGTTGCTATTCAAGTGACTGTAAAAACTGTCCTAAATTCACCAACCCGCTTGGCCAAATACCCAGTTGTGCCGCGGAGCCAAGGTGACCATTAAAGCCGGCATCGACCAAAGTTGCTTTCCAAGCATCAGCAAATGCGAGTGCTCGTTCAAACGCGACTAAGTGGTCATTGCGGCTCGCTACAACCATGGCCTTAAATGGCAGGGGTTTGAGGAGCATTGGCCCAAACCCTTTGATCGGGTTGTCGGGTGTCCCCTCTAAAACATCACGGTCTGATGGTGCAACCAGAAATGCGCCTGCCACCTTGCATGCCAGGTCGGGTCTGTCGAATGTCCAGCGCATTGTCAGCGAAGTACCGGCACTGTGAGCAATCAAAATCACAGGCTTGGTTGAATGGCTAACCGCCTCCGTTAACTTGACAGCCCAATCCGCATATACGGGGCGTATCCAATTCATTTGTTGAACCCGTACAAACTCAGGGAAAGCCTGCTCCCACAATGTTTGCCAATGATCTGGTCCCGACCCATCCCGTCCGGGCAATACTAAGACGCTGTATTTTTTAAACAAATTCATTAGGCATGCATTGGTGCTCAACTGAGGTGTTCTTAATGAAATTCTAGTGCTCTTTCGCAGCAGGCCCACATTTCCAACTTACGCGTTGAACCACCAGTAACCTGCCAAACACCACCGTCTGCAACCGCTGCAGTCCTGCCAAAAGCTTCCCTGCCGCGGATGACCGCTATGGGCACGAAGGAGCTTGCGATCAATTTCTGCTGTTAGGTTTGAAGACAAACGCACCTCAATGGCCGGATTGGATCGTCTTGCAGTTCTTCGCTGGATTGTGACAGGACTCGACGGCGAAAATCTGAACATTGCCGCTCGCGCGCTGGGTGTTACGACTTCGGATTTACTGGCTACACGGCGAATACTCAGCAAAATTTGAGTGGCTGTCCGCCATAATGCGGTGAATGAACATGGGGAAGGGAGCGGTGGCTAATGGCAAAG
>CAIYZI010000546.1 GCA_903930665.1 uncultured beta proteobacterium | reverse complement strand
TCGCCTTCCGCCCCGGCCGCCCGCTTTTACCGTCAATTTCACAGTAGAAATACATCGCTTCCCGCATCCGATCACTCATCCGCGGCCCGATGATCTGCTTGAATGCTTCTTTGCTTTTGTTCGTCGTAAACACGGTTTTGAGTTTCGCCCCGTACCGATGATTCCAAATCTCGTGCAAGGTCGGTCCCTCGTCCCTTCCCCCCACACTCACCCCAACCTCATCCATCACCAACAGTTTCACCCGCTTCAACATCCCCACGACATCCGGCGCGCGCTCGTCCCGGTACGTTCTCCGCAGTCGGGTCAGAAACTCCGCCTGGGTGATGAACAACAGCGACGTGTTCTGGGACGCCCATTGCCGTAATATGCTCACGGCCAGGTGCGTCTTGCCTATCCCAAAGCTGCCGGCATCGCTCTCATCCACCTTGCTCGCCAGGGTGAAAAATCCTTTGACCTCGGGATCGCTGAATTCCTGTGCCCTCGCCAGCGCCGATGTCTGGCTCTTTGTCGCCGGCTTGAAATTGCCGAACTGGCAATGCCGCATGTTCTCCGGCACCCCCGCCGCCAGCAATCTTTTTTCTACCTCACACTCTTTGCAGGTGTTGTACCGCACATTGAGCCCGGTCGGCTCGGTCTGCCAATCGCTGTCCAACATGCTGCCCCACTCATTCACGCCCAATATCCATTCGTGACCAGCACATTTGCGATTCGCTATCTCAGGTCGTTTCTCCAGCCAGGCGCGAAAGATGGCTTGCCGGGCCTGGGTGTTCTGGACCAATCGTTCACAGACCGCTGCGATGGCTGGGACCAATTCCTTGGACTCAATGAGTTTGTTTTTTCGAGGAAAATCGTTCATGCTGTCAGATGCTCTTTGATGGCCAGTGGGATGGCAGGGCGTTTTATGTGGCGGGTCATGATTTTTGTTCCGACTTTTTCAAAGCATTAAACGCCTGGTTCGTTGAAAGGTATCGCCGTCCCGGCTTTGGTGGTCACTTGGAAGGTGCGCGCCAATAAAGTGACATCACTTGGCAAGGTGCCCCATTCGGTCGCTCGCTGACCCATCCGGCTCCCATCAATTCAATGGCCTGTTCCAAGTCCTTCAAGTTTCTCTCTTCACCATGAGCACGAGATGCCAAATCCAATAACGATGGCTTGCCATCCTTGGTTTCGTAAACAAAAGTCTTGTGATTGTACTTCGTACCACCGCACATAATTTCAGTATTCATCGCCTCGCGCCACATCGTTTCATCAAACTTCTGGTACGCCTCCAGATAGGTCGCACCATCAGCCAGCATTTGCAGGAACGCATCCCGGTAGGTATCGACGTTGCTCATGGATTTAGAAGTTCTCAAAACACAAAATCTTTAGCATTTTCCACCTCATCGGCTTTCGGCGTACCAGCGGCAGGGAGTGGATTTTAAAAGTTTTTGTTATTTTGCCAATCTTCGCCGCCCTCATCAGCCTTCGGTGTGCCAACGGCAGGGAGTGGATTTTCCTGCTCAATAAACGGCAGACGTTTAACAAATTCTTCCATCGTTTGCGCCCCGTTCGATTTCAAAAAACACCGCTTATCCTTCGGGGTCGCGGCCAAATTTTTAAACATCGCCAAAGCCAACTGACCCAGGTACTCCGGGGGCCGGCCACTACCCACCAACGAACGCATGGCTTTTATGTCCCGAGCCATCAGATTTTTATTTGTCAACCGAGGATAAGGCAATGGATGGGTGGCTTTATAAGAATCAAGCCAAAGAGCAACTGAATCATGGAGCGCAGCGTCATCCTCACTTTTCTCTGAACTTTTCTCTATGGTTATATGGGGGTTCACGACTTCCGTGAACTCAGGTTCACGACTTCCGTGAACTGGGTTCACGACTTCCGTGAACTCGGAAGCCACTCTTAAACCGACTCCGGACTCGAATCCGCCGACGATTATTTTGCGTGATTTAAGGTCAGAAATAATATTCGACATGCGATCCTTTCCGACCTCGAACATGCCAGCCAGATACCCCCTG
>CAIYZI010000545.1 GCA_903930665.1 uncultured beta proteobacterium | reverse complement strand
TGCAAAAATATTTCACGATAAAAGCAAGTTAGATCTCAAAAAAATCGAGGCGATGCTAGCAAATCCTCCTAGCAACCTAACTGGTATCACAGCTGGGATTGAATATCCAAGATACTCATGGCCCATAAGCATCGTTCAGGATAGCCTCGGACAAGCAGTTGGTTATGTGATGCCGCTTATTGATCAAAAGGAATCGTTCACCTTAGATCATTATTACGATAAAAATTTAGGTAAAAAATTAAATTCTCTCGATGAAGTTGCTCTTTCTTACAAGATCGAGATAGCTGCAAATCTGAGCAAATTAATTGCAGATTTACATAGCCACAGACATTGCTTTGTAGACTGCAAGCCTCAAAATATTAGGGTTTTTAAGCGTACCCATGCGGTCACTTTATTGGACTGTGATGGTTTTTCTATAAACGATAACAACGGCGAAAGATTCCCTGCCGAGCTTCTTTCAACCGATTACATATCTCCAGAGGCTTTTAGAGAACAAAAGAGTGCAAAAGATTTAGGTGAATATCACGATAGGTATGCCCTAGCGACAATAATCTTTCAGCTATTAAATGGTGGTATTCATCCATTTCAAGGAATACCAACAGGTGAAATTAATGCTGCAACAAACGATGAAAAGGCGGCTCAAGGCTTATATCCCCATGGACTTGTTTCGGACCCTAGAATTAAACCAAGACCTCAAAGTGTTCATAACTGCTTTGATGACGCCACTCGAGAGCTGTTTGATAAAGCCTTTATGGGCCTGCCAAAATATAGGCCATCTGCCGCGGAGTGGGCAGCCCACTTAGACGGCTTACTTCAAAATAAACAATTAACCCGTTGCGATCAACATCCTTACGATATTCGGCATATGAGGTTCATGGGCAAGCCGTGTCCAGAGTGTCAGCTGCAGAATATTTCATCGCCCGTTTCGCAAAAATCTAAATGCTCGATTAATCTGCCTCCAATTAATAGTAACGCTTACTCATCTCCAATTCCTACAAAATCAAAATCTGGATCACTTAAATGGGATTGGATTTTAGGTATTGGCTTTGTAGTTTTTTGCATATTTGCTTTTATTCAAAACTCAAGTACCCCAAAACAAGCAACTAATTTGCAAGTCACCAAAACACCTTACCAAAAAAAGGTTCAGGAAGTTAAAGATAGGATGGCCGCTGGAACAGTTAGTCAAGCAGCAATGACTGGTATTACAGCTGCAAATAATATATCTGAATTAAATAGCTATTTATATTCAGGCTACAAGCCAATAAACGGCGCAGCGAAAGAGATGGAGGCCAATAACTCTTGGTGGTATGTGAAGGAAACTAAAAAGTTTTACATCAGGCTAATCAATCCAACCAATAAAACGATCGACAAAGTCTTGCTAGGGATCTATACAAGTTGTGAGAAGCATGACAATAGAAGACTATTGCTATTAAATTTAACGGGTACTCCATTAAAACCATATGCTGAGACAGTTTATAGTGGCGATATTCCATTTGGTGGAGCCATTAAGTTGTCTTTCAGCTGTGCCGATATCGAGGCTGCTTATAGCTATAGTCCTGCAAATAATGAAACAAGCGCGGCTACATACCCCCCTTCTCAGCCTAACCCCGCTCCCAATGGATATGCAGCTATATATACAGATCCGAGTTCAGCTGCATTTTCATGGGCTGCAGGCTACCCAACTCAAGCACAAGCAGAAGCATCGGCGAAAGCATCTTGCGCTAAAAGAGGCGCTATTAGTACCTGCACCAAAATGATCAGCGGCCCATACAGGTGTCTTGCTCTCTATCAAAGTACAACTCTTAGGTACGGAATGTTGGCCAACACCAAAGAAGAGGCTGAAACTAAGGCGAAAGAGGCTTGTGATAAAGCTAGTGGCACCTTCTGCTATCTACCCGAGGAAGGAAGCGCTTGTGCAAAATAGATTCAAAATGAACGGGGGATGAATATGGCTCAACATATTTTTAAAGTACTAACTCTTTTTATAACTCTTACTTCTAGTATTAATTGTATTGCCCAAACACAGCCAAGCGGGCCATCAATATTGGGAGATATTTCTCAGCAAACAATTAAAAAATTTGCCACTCGATTTCAGTCCCAATACCAAGAGGGTGGAATATCTGCCGTTACTGTTGATGTTCAAAAGTGTTATGACAATGCATTATCAAAACCAAACGAAGTTGAATTAGTGAGAGAGTGTATGTTGTATGACAAGGCAGCAAAATGGCTTGACAAAGGTTTTGCATTGGCAATGGAAGCAAGAGGGAGCAAAAATCCTGGGCCAGCCAATCCATTTCTAGCTGATAAAGCATACGATGCAAGAATGAAAATCTACTCAAGTATCGGCTTCAAGGGTTTTTCAAGCGAACAAGTAAACAGATATTTTGGTAATTACCCGATTAAGGTGGTTGAATGAAAATGAACCGCTGTCAATTTAGTACCACCTGCAGTGAGAGTTTTTCTATATTAAATCATTGCATGTAGCCAGGTTGGATTTGAGTAATTCTAGGCAACATTACCTGTGGTGCTGGCGGTCTGTAACCCAATGAGCTATGCGGTCTTACTTGGTTATAGTGATCCCTCCATTGTTTGGTGAGAACCTTGGCTTCTTCTAAGTTGTAAAAGATCTCTCCATTGAGAAGTTCATCTCTAAGGGTTCCATTAAAGCTTTCGCAAAAGCCATTCTCCCAAGGCGAACCAGGTTCAATGTAAGCGGTTTGAACCCCAATCTCTTTTAGCCAATCGCGCAAGACCTGAGCTACAAATTCAGGGCCGTTGTCTGAGCGGATGTATTTTGGGATGCCGTGGATGACCATGGCATCAGCTAGTTGCTCAATCACTTCTTTGGCACCAATACGCATTGCGCAGTGGATCACCAAGCAAACACGGGTGTATTCATCGATCATGGTGAGCATGCGGATCTTTCTGCCGTAGGCATCCCGAACAAACACAAAATCGTAGCTCCAAACATGGTTCGGATGCTCGGCTCGCAGGCGTAGGCAACTGCCATCATTAAGCCAAAGACGTCCTTTAGGGGTTTGTTTATCGGGCACCTTAAGGCCTTCTTGCCGCCAGATCCGCTTAACTCGCTCTTGCGTTGCCCTTTGCCAACCTGCGTTGCGCATCAGAGCGGTCACTGTTCTATAGCCGTATCGGCCATAGGTACAGGCTAGACGGATGATCTCTGCCCTAAAGGGTTCTTCATCGTCTCTTGGGATAGGCATATAGCGATAGGCTGTTCTCGATAGCCCCACCAAACTGCAGGCAGACCGCTCAGAGACTTGGTATTTATCTATAAGCAACTGTGCTGCATTTTTACGCTTAGTGGGGCTTAGAAGTTTCCCTTGATGACTTCTTGGAG
>CAIYZI010000544.1 GCA_903930665.1 uncultured beta proteobacterium | reverse complement strand
TGGATCATCAGTACCTTCCAAATAATTCAGATACCCGAATTATGTTTCAAGAGGCACGCTTATTGCCGTGGAAGAAGGTTATTCAGAATATTGCGCTCGGCTTAAGCGCCGGTGTATTGCAGCATGCAAAGGATGTTCTTCAGGCAGTAGGGCTAAGTGATCGAGCTGATGAGTGGCCGGCGCGCCTTTCTGGGGGTCAGAAACAGCGAGTATCCCTTGCAAGGGCTTTGGTTCATAAACCCAAACTCTTGTTACTAGATGAACCGCTCGGCGCTTTGGATGCGCTCACTCGAATTGAAATGCACCATCTTATCGAGTCACTGTGGAGTCAAAATAAATTTACAGCCTTATTGGTAACCCATGATGTCTCTGAGGCAATTGCTTTGGCCGATCGCATTATTTTGATTGAGGATGGCGCTATTGCATTGAACCTTGAGGTTGGTTTACCAAGGCCAAGAGAACGCGCTTCACAAAAGTTTGTGGAAATTGAAAAGCAGTTATTGGATCAACTTCTAAGTAGTACGCATTAATAAGGGGAATATAAATGAGTTTTTACCGTGATTACAATGATAAATTGGCTTTTGAGGCATGGAATACCCGTCAACAGCCGGTATTTAAGACTATTCAAGTCAAACCCATCTCCAGAGCGGGCGGTGCAGAAATATCAGGGGTTGATTTATCTAAAGATCTTTCCAGCGAGCAATTTTCTGAAATTAAGAAAGCCTTAGCGGAGTATCAGGTATTAGCTTTCCGCGACCAAAATATTAACTCTGAGCAACATAAGAAATTTGGAGAAAAGTTTGGCACTTTGCATCGTCACGTTAGTGCAGCCATTCGGGCTCCGGGTGGAGATCCTGAAATTTTGGCTTGGAAGACTGGCAAAGACAGCCGCTTTACTGCTGGCGAAGTTTGGCACAACGATGTGTCTTGTGATGAAACTCCAATTACTCAATCTATCTTGCGGGTTACTCAGCTGCCTGAGGGTGGCGGGGGTGATACAGCCTTTGCCAATACCCATCTTGCTTATGAATCATTGTCTACCCCATTAAAGCAATTGCTTCTGGGTTTGACTGCTGAGCACTCAGGCCAAGAGGGTTGGACTAATGGCTACGGTGAGGAGCCTGCTCCTGGACAAAAATTTGCAGTGTCTACACATCCAGTAGTGTTTACGCACCCTGTGAGCGGTAGAAAGCATTTATTTGTGAATCGTGGATTTACAACAAAAATTGTTGAATTAGTTCGCAATGAGAGCCAGGCTATTTTGGAGTTGCTCAATCGCCATATTGAAACCAGTCAGGCATTCCAGTTCCGAATCCAATGGCAGCCTAATAGCGTTGTGATTTGGGATAACTGGGCAGTTCAACATCAAGCGATTTGGGATTATTACCCATTTAATCGTTGGGGTGAGCGCGTTTCAGCTGTTGCTGGAATAAGACCTACTCAAGAGTTAACTCAAGAAGAAAAGAAGTTGGAAGGCGTATTGGTTGCCGCCTAACCTCCAACGTGAAGGGAGAAGTCCTCTTGAGTTGAGTAATCAAAACTTGAGTCGACTTCTACTTGGGCTTTAAAGTTTGATGTCGCTCCATAAGCATCGCCTTGCAATAAGATTCTAGGATCAAGTAGGTATGGTGCTTTAACCGCATTTTTGGTCAAGATAATATTTGCTTCATTGCTGAGCTGGGCGATTAAATCTAATTCAGAAGTGATATCTTTCCCTGGTTGCAATAGTTGTCTAGCAATTTTGATGTAGTGAATGTTGGCACGCTCAGTCATTCCCTGTAAATCATTAATCGAATCAATATTGATTGCCACCTCAAGTGAGTTCAGTCGATAGTTTTGTAAAACAAAATGAAGTCGCTTTTTATCCTTAATTAGGGAGACCGGAAGCTCAATCACGATGCGGTTTGACGAGAATCCTAAAGCATCAATTACTTTTCGAAATGCCGCGCCATGGTTGTCATCTACTGCAGAGATTAGACCTTCATTTACGTTTAAAAAGAGTAATGCATGTGGAATGTCTTGTAGAGTAAAGTTTAAAAGATGAATAGTTCTACATAGCCTATCAAGACCCGTTATCTGGTCTTGATCTTCTGGTTTTAAAAATAAATCTGTAATACCAATCGAATTTCCCTCTGCATCTTGGCAGCGCACAAATGCCTCGTAAGCAAAAGACTTGGTCAACTCATTGGATTTGTAAATAGGCTGAAATACGCTTGATAGGGTGAGGTTTTGCCATCTAGCGGATATCGCACCAGTTTCGTCCAGGAATAAGGGGCGATTACCATTGCCTGCATTATTTTTAAGGCCATCGATGAATAGTTGTGTCTTGCTTGGAATTCTCATGAAATGGTTTTACCTCTCTTCTTCGGCATTTTTTTCGATGCTTTTTGCTTAACTGGTAGATTAAGCCCCGCATGCGGCAAAGGGAATCGAGAACATTAGCTAAGTAATCCCAGCAAATGAATATGCGTTTTAAAGATGCGTAGAGTGCTATATCGTTTTTAGTAATGACATTATTCCTAGAGCTTGTTTTATAAATAAAGGCTCTTGCCATAAGATTTAATGCGTTTGCTATCGCTCACCCCTTGTTTTTTGGTGATTCACAATCTCTTGATTCAAGCTTCATGTCCTGTTGGGCCCACTAGAAAATAAAACCCCGATATGGGTAGTTTGGGTTTGCAACATCAGGCTGTTTGTGGAGGCATTGCCCATTTAATCGCTAATGTGGGTGCGCATCTGCGGTGGTTATCATTAGGTCATCCTCAGTTTAGGCTAATCGACAATAAAAAAGCGTGCGCCTTGTTCGGTAAAGGATCGATGGGGGACTCAATTTGGATCGTTGCCACTACAAATGCGAAGCAGATGAGCCAGGTAAAAACTAAGAATAGAAATTTAATCTAGTGAACTTACGCTTTTTAAATCTATAAAGCTAATGCCGAGCATTCGGATAAACCTAAATGCAGATCGTCTTAGTTGGATGCTTTATCCGCAAAGCCTTGCAAAGCCGACTTATTTTTTTATGGATACATATCTTCTTGAAATGTGTTAATGGGTTCGTTTGCTAGAAATTAACCAGCTGTAAGCTAGAAATTACCTTTGGAAATCACGTCCAACGCCAAAATTGTGATCGACAAGTTCCACGTTGTTGAGTGGGTCAAAGAAGTCCTGGAGCGAGCTAGAAAAGGCTTGCGAGAAGATTTCTCGCCCAAATAACGCGAGGCTTGGTGCGCGACCGATTCGCGCTCCTAAAACAAGAGGGTGATCTCGACGACAAGGAAAGGCTGTTGCTCGACGGTTGGGCTGCCAATACCCCGATCTGGGTGTGCCATACAGGCTCAAAGAAGAATTCCACAGCGGCGATCTCACCCAAGAGGCGATGAAGGCATGCGAGGCATGGAATCGAGCTATGAGGCCATAAGTCAGGGATGCTTATGCTGGTCTGATCAGTGTTTGGTCAAAATGGCAGACTTGGATCCTCGGCTATTTCGAGCATCCAGTTACCCACACCTAGGCGGAGAGCTTAAACGGCTTGATTCTGGTGATGAGTAGGCATGGCAGGGGGTTAAAACTTTGAAGCGCTGCGAGCGAAGATTCTGTTCGCCGAAGGTGCGCAAAGGCTAACGCGAGTACGACCCAAGTTTGAACGTAGGTGCAGTTATGGAGATATGAGTTATGGGGTTCCGAAGGATGCCACAGGCTTCTCCAAGGTGCCGCCAGAGTCATTGGTGAATCTGTATTTGAGAAAGATCACCAACATCGACCGATGGTGCTGAAATCAGCTTCGGAGCGCACATACTAAAGCTGATCGCGCTGATTGAATCAGGCCGTCTTTAGGTCTTCATCAACATCAAAATCCGGATACCCAAAATTTTTAGCGATAGAGCGCAGGGGGTGGTTGCACCCTGTGGTTACTGTGGCGCAGCCAATTCACTGCCTAAATAAGTGCAAATCAGCCGCTCCCCAAGATGCTTACCCTTCAGATGGCTGGCCCAAATACTGTGTTTTGCAAACTGGCAGTCGGCCTTGGAATTAAATTCTGCAATTCGTCCTAGACTATCGGATAGTAGGTATCGGCCAATTTCAGGTGACTCTGGCAAAACTGATCTTGGAGGCTCTTGAAAGGTAAATCCCATAGCAATTAAGGCAGTAGTGCAGATGGCCGCAAAAATCACTATGTACCGATCCTTTTGAGCTGCCCATTCGCAGATTCCGGCCACACCGGCCTTAATGTTGTTCACAGTATTTCCAGCCAACAGAGCAATCAAAATTAAAGCAAACAAAAGCAGGCCTGAGCATACTCCGGCGTAATAGATGCTCAAGTAGGTAATGTGTGACATTGTCATTAGAGGCCT
>CAIYZI010000543.1 GCA_903930665.1 uncultured beta proteobacterium | reverse complement strand
TTTAAACGTCTTGCTTTTGAATTTAAACAAGAGCCTGGAGATGTATTTATTGTCACTCCTCCTAGCTATCGCTTTGATATTGAAATCGAAGAAGATTTGATTGAAGAAGTGGCTCGAATGTATGGTTTTGAAAACATTCCAGATATTCCACCAGTAGCCTCTTTAAAAATGAGCGCTAAAGCTGAAACAAAGCGGGGCGTTCATTTATTGCGCCAACGTTTTGCAATGCAAGGCTATCAAGAAGCGGTAAATTTTGGCTTTATTGATATTGAAAGTGAAAAACGTCTTACTGGCGTAACAGAAAAAGATCTGATTGCTGTAGTTAATCCAATTGCTAGCCAATATGCAGTGATGCGTAGCAATTTGTGGGGTGGCTTATTGGGAAATCTTAAGGCTAACCTGAACCGTGGCGCTGCACGTGTACGTTTTTTTGAAGCAGGTAGAGTCTTTAAACGCGATGAGAGCGTAAAAGAAGAAGCTGGAAAAGTAGCAGGCTTTCACCAACCTCAACGTATTGGTGGTTTAGCTTATGGCACTTTTGTGCCTGAGCAATGGGCTAATGCAACTAGAGCGGTGGATTTCTTTGATGTGAAAGGTGATTTAGAGCGCGTACTCGATCCCTTACATTTCGTTACAGAGTCAGCCATCCATCCTGCGTTGCATCCAGGCCGCTCAGCTCAAGTGCATTTAAAAACGACATCTGGTTTGGTTAATATCGGTTGGATTGGTGAGTTGCATCCTGCATTGCAGCAGACCTATGAATTGCCGCAAGCCCCAATCTTGTTTGAATTAGAGCTTGAGGCAATTCGTAATTTAGGTTTGCCTCAACCAGAAGAGTTAAGTAAATTGCCTGCGGTTCAGCGGGATTTAGCGGTAGTGGTAAAGCAGGGCGTTTCAGCACAGTCTTTATTGGATGCCATGACTTCTACCAAGCAAAAATTTGTTCGCGCTATTAAGCTTTTTGATGAGTTCAAGCCTAAGGCAGGTTCTAGTTCTATGGCTGATGATGAAAAGAGTTTGGCGTTCCGCGTTACTTTATTGAATGATCAAGAAACATTGCAAGATAATCAAATCGAGGCAGTTATGGCCGCGTTATTAGCTGCTCTTGAGAAAAAATGTGCAGCTCGCCTGCGCTAGGTATAGTATTAGAGCGAAACCAGAATTCATATTAAGCAAAAGAATAGTTAGAAAATACCCAAAAGAGAGCGCGAGACGAGTACGGTAATGAGTGAAATAAATACTAAAGATACGGTAACGAAAAATGAGTTATCCGAGGCTCTCTTTGATCAAGTTGGCTTGAATAAGCGCGAAGCTAAAGACATGATTGATGCTTTTTTTGATCGTGTTGGCCAATCCTTAGAGGCTGGCGTTGAGGTCAAAATCTCCGGTTTTGGCAATTTTCAGCTTCGTAATAAGTCTGCCCGTCCTGGACGAAATCCTAAGACCGGACAGATGATTCCGATTGCTGCAAGACGGGTTGTCACCTTTCATGCCAGTCAAAAGCTAAAGGACGTGGTGGAGTCCCATGCTAGAGAAAACAACGCTTGATACGGGGTCGGCACTGCATAGTTCGCAGCTACCTCCGATCCCCTCTAAACGCTATTTTACGATTGGTGAAGTAGCCGATTTATGCGGCGTACGCTCCCACGTTCTGCGTTATTGGGAGCAAGAGTTTTCACAATTAAGCCCTCAAAAACGCCGTGGCAATCGCCGT
>CAIYZI010000542.1 GCA_903930665.1 uncultured beta proteobacterium | reverse complement strand
GTTGATGCTGAAATCAGTGAAGTGCACAAGCTGAGTGATGGGTTTCAGCGCGAGGGTTTAGATTTTGTAATGGATGAGATGTGGTAAGGACGCTGTCGTTTAATTAGGAGAGTAGTATGTTAATCGGTAGTGCGTTTATTTGGGTTTTATTGGTCAGAGACCACGGCGTTGATATCCTCAACGAACGCATCGCATCTGGTGGTCAACAGGCCTGCATCAACAGAGCAGAAGCCTTTATGGCCGATTACAAAAATAGCAATCCGTCTGCTCGCCTGCAGTATCTATGTCAAATGGTAAAGCAATAATTTGTCTTGCGCCTCTTCGGGGGTGCTCAAAGGATTTAGCTCATGGATGAAGTTGAAAAAGCCATACGCACCAAGCTCAAAAATGATTTCCCTCATTACTCCAGCAAATGCCTCAAGATTCGCGAAAAGTCCGGCAAGATAAATCCATTCTCTCTCAATAAAGCCCAAATGCACATCCATCAAATGGTTGAGCAACAAAAAGCTGCAACCGGCAAGGTTAGAGCCATAATCTTGAAGGGCCGCCAACAAGGATGCAGTACCTATATCGAGGGTCGTTTTTATTGGTTGGTCACCCATCACTTCGGTTATCGAGCTTTCATCCTTACCCATGATGCGGAAGCGACCAACAACCTTTTTGAGATGGCTCAGCGCTACCACGAATATTGCCCAGCCCCCGTGCGCCCATCCGTCGATGCCAGCAACTCTAAAGAGCTCATCTTTGGGCAGCTTGATAGCGGCTACAAGATTGGAACGGCAGGAAACAAGGGTGTGGGGCGTTCGAGCACAATCCAGCTTCTGCATTCATCTGAGGCGGCTTATCAGCCACATGCCGCTGAGCATGCGAAAGGTATTATGCAGGCCGTTCCCAATGAGCGTGGGACCGAGATATTTATCGAGAGCACGGCGAATGGGATTGGTAATTATTATCACGAGCAATGGCAGCAAGCGGAGGCTGGCCAATCTGACTTTATTGCTATTTTTGTGCCATGGTATTGGCAAGATGAGTATAAAAGGGAAGCGCCACTGGACTTTAAGGTTTCAGACGACGAGCGTGAGCTAGTACGGCTGTATGGGTTGACTAAAGACAAGTTAATGTGGCGCAGAATCAAGATAGCAGAACTTTCTGTTGGAGGATTAGATGGTGTCAAAGCGTTTATGCAGGAATATCCATGCAGTGCGACTGAGGCTTTCCAGCTTACAGGTGAAGATTCTCTTATTGCGCCTCAAATTGTTGCAGGGGCAAGACAAGGTGAGGCCGAGCCTTATGGGTCTCTTGTTGTTGGGGTTGACCCTGCTCGGTTTGGTGATGACCGGACGTCTATTATACGTCGCCGAGGACGCGTTGCTTTTGACCTCCAAAGTTATGCAAAGAAAGACACCATGGAAATAGCTGGTTATGTACACAAGATTATTCTGGATGAGGAGCCTGCTCGCGTATTTATTGATATCGGTGGCTTGGGTGCTGGCGTGTTCGATCGATTAAAAGAGCTGGGGCATGCGGGTGTTATCGTGGCTGTGAATGGCGGGGAGTCGCCGCTGGACCAAGACCGTTACTACAATAAACGAGCTGAAATGTGGGGGTTGATGAAGGAATGGTTGCTTGATGGGCCGGTGAAAATCCCTGATAGTGACACCTTGCACGCTGACTTGTGTGGCGTAAGATACAAGTTTGACTCTAAGACCCGTTTGGTATTAGAGAAAAAAGAAGACATGAAGAAACGTGGTATCCGCAGCCCGGACGAGGGGGATGCTTTGGCGCTTACTTTTGCGCTGCCAGAGCGTGCGGTGAGCAAGCAAAGAGAGCAAGAACAAGGCAAGATTATTAAGAGCTTATCGAATAGCTTTAATAATTTAGATAGGATAAAGAAAGCAGCCTATCGTGGCTAACATACACATGGATTAAAGGAACCAACATGGAACCCGTCTCAAAGCGCCATCAAGACCAGCTTACCCGCATTAAAGAAAATATCCGTAAGAATCATGACGCCTTCAAGCACAACTATGACCGATACAATGAGTTTCGTCGTTTTGTGTTCGAGTCTTCCCTGCGAGAAGAAGATATCACGTTACTCATGACGCTCAGCAAGCCCCAGCTTGAGTTTAATGTTCTTGAGGCATACATCTCTCGCCTGCTTGGTGAATTCTCCAAGCAAGAGCCATCCATCGAGATTAGTGCTGACAATGAGAATCAGGCCGATCCACAAACGATCCATGTGGTCGAACAGCATTTGCGTCATATCCTCTTTGACTCCCAGAATCACCACACTAAATACGAAGTTTATAAAGACCTGCTCAGCGGTGGGTTCAGCGTGTTTAAAGTCACCACGGACTACGCACACCCAATGAGCTTTAACCAAGTTATCAAGTTTGACCATGTTTATGACCCCACTCTTTGCGGTTTTGACCAGCTGGCTCGTGAGTCACACAAGGGTGACGGCCGCTTCTGCTTTGAACTCTTCCCTATGGACGAGGACAGCTTCAAAGAGCAATATCCCGAGATTCCAGTGGAAAGATTATCCTTTAGAAGAGACTTCGCTGGCTTTAATTGGTCCTTTTTAAACAATACGACCAAAATGATTATGGTTGCCGACTACTATGAAAAGAAACCCAAGCGCGTAAAAATCGTACAACTGGTGGATGGTCGCATTATGACCATGAAGAAATACGATGAAATGGTCGCCACCTGGCAAGACTTCGTTCCGCCTCCAGCCATTATGGGTAAGCCGCGCTTTACTCAGCTCGATCAAATCGTCCGTTATCGCTTAATCGAAAATCAAATCATCGAGTACACCGAAACCGACTACTCCATGCTCCCATTAATATTCGTGGATGGCAGCTCGGTTGTTATCAAAACACCCAAAAACGGTAATGTGCGCCAAGTTTGCCGCCCTTATGTGTATCACGCCAAGGGTGCGCAACGCTTAAAGAACTTCGCTGGTATCGCTCTAGCCAACGAAATAGAAAATACCGTACAACACAAGTTCATCATCAAGAAAGAAGCGCTACCGAAAGAGGAAGAGCTTCTACAAGCCATTAAAGACATTCAGAAGCCAAGCAATATCGTGGTTAACGCGTATTACGAGGGCGATCCAAAACAACCCATCCCCGAGCCCATTCGCGAAGTTGGAAGGATGCCCGCTCCCCCAGAAATTGCTCAAGGCTTCCTTGGCGCAGACTCTCTCGTGCAAAACATCCTTGGCTCTTACGATGCCTCTCTTGGGATTAATAATAATCAACTGTCAGGAGTCGCAGTTGTTGAGGCGGCAACCCAGTCCAACGCGGCAGCTATGCCCTACATTGTGGGCTTCCTGCAAGGCTTACAACGCGTGGCGCAAATCATTATTGATTTGATTCCCAAGTATTACACCACGCCGCGCACCATTCCTATTCTGGACGGTGAAGGTAAAAAGTCTTATGTGCGCATTAATGACGAGCGTGACCCAAACAGCGTTGATATTTTCTATGACCAAAACGCTTTAAACGTTAAGGTAGAAGCTGGCATCAACTTCCAAGTACAGAAGTCCAAGGCTTTGCAGCAAATCATTGGCTTGATGCAAACCAGCCCTCAATTCGCTCAATTTATGAACGAAAAAGGCCTACGCATCCTGCTCGACAACATCGAAATCCGTGGCGTTGACCAAATCAAACAGATGTCCGAAGAGTGGATGCGAGAAGTGCAGCAAAAGCAGCAGCAAATGATGCAAATGCAGCAAGCGCAATCCCAAGAAAACCCATTAATGATTCGTAATCAAATAGAAATTAGCAAAATGCATCAAGAAGCTGAAGAAAATAGACTGAGATTCGAACTGGAAAAGGCTAAGCTGGCCCAAAGCCAAGCCAAATTGATGGCTGAAATCAAAACTCAAGATTTAAATAACGCCGTAAAGCTTGAAGAAGTGGATGTGAGGCGCCAACAAATAGAAGCGGACGTGAAGCTGAAGCATCAAGACCAGCATCACCGTCATGGCAAAGAAGCCGTAGAGTTACATCATAGAGTGCATAAGGAGGACAGGAGGGAACATGGTAGCGATACACATCAAGAACAGTAAGAAATTGACGTATAGCCAGCTTCAGGAAGGCCAGAGCGCGGCCAGGAGTCAGAGCTTTACAGCAAAGGAAACTGAAAATGCTTTGCGTAATCACTTGGACGGCGCCAGCACGAAAGAGCGTCGGGCTGAGTACGAAAAGTTTTATCGGAACAAATAAGGATTAATCATGCCGCTGGAAAAAGGAAAATCGAAAGCTGCTATTGGTCGGAACATTGCTGAGATGGAGGCTACGGGCCACCCAAAGAAGCAGAGTATCGCGGCCGCGCTTAGCGAAGCCAGAAAAAGCGGCGCGAAAATCCCAGTGAAGAAGAAATCAACCGCAAAAAGGAAAGCAAAATGAATATTCTTAATGGCATTACCGCATTAGTGGAAAAAGTGAAAGCAGAAATCTCAACCTATGGCACCGAAGAAGCTTCCGTTGCGACAGTTGTTGCCGGGTTATTGACTGGCCATGCAGCCACTTTGGCAAGCACTGTGCAGGCAGTGGTGACAGATGCTGAGACTGTTGTTGATGCAATTCCAGCTCCAGCTGTTGCACCCGTTGCTGTCGCCGCTCCAACTGCTGAGGCGCCCCCTGCCGCTGAAGCTGCTCCAGCCGCTGCGCCAAGTGCATAATGATATTGCAGCTTGACCCACCTATTGAGTTGAGTACACCAAAGGGAAATGGGCTATGCTGGTTTATCGTGGACTATGGGCCTGAGCATCATCTAATATGGGTTGTGGCAATCGATGAAACTGGAGAAATCTGGTCTTTTGCCAACCCAGAAGTTCGGGCGACAAAAAACATTACTATGAATCGGTTTTTGCAAAAACAAGGAAACAAAAATGGAACATAAGCACATGGGCCATCATCGCATGGCTGAAAAAATCGCAATGCATCACAAAGAACGTGAAATGCATCGCAAAGCGCATCACGCCAGAATGGATGACATGCACAAGGGTGCGGTCAAAGAAGACCATCAAGAAGGCATCAAGCGCGTTATGCAGCGCAAGGGTGACATGCCAGTCGGTCAAGGCGGCAAATTAGTCTGCTGGTAAGCTATACTTCTTCCGCTCTCCGTGGAAAGGTGGATAGCCGGTGTAACAGCCGGCTATTTTTATTTGATTAGGTTTTGATTAAGGCGCCTCCATGGCCCTCATGTTCGATCTGAACCAAACGTCAGTCATGTCCTTCTCGTAGTAAATCTTGTTAACCATCTTCACGTAGGGAGGCCCCATCTTCCTATGGCGCCTCCATCCGAACCAACTCATGCTGTAGCCGTACCTGGCCGATGCTTCTTTTGCGGTCATATATTGCCTTTCCATGATTTCCTTCATCTCTGCTCCCTTTTAATATTTTTAATGGAGTTGTTTGTTTTTAATTCCATACAAAGCATTTTGCGGCCAATTGCTTCATTTGCCAAGGGCTATCTACACTCACGTTGGAGCTTTAATAGTTCCCGAGACCCATGCGTTATTTGGGGTATTTACCGTGGCGGGGTAATAGCCAGCGAGACTCGTGCGTATAGCGAGGTGTCACCGTGATGGGGTTAATAGTCGAGAAAAGGTAGCAATATGTCTGAGACAAATGGAATAAGTGCAGGTCAAGATACTGCGCAGGCAGCAGCAGAAGAAAAACTTTTTAGGCAGGCTGAGATTAATGAAATCGTCAAGCGAGCCAAGCATGATGCAGTTGAGTCCTTCAAGCGTATGCAAGTGGAGCAACCGCAGTATGCCCAGCAGAAGTTTAATGAACCGGTCCAGCAGGACCAGCGCCAGCAAACGACTGCGCAAATCTCGTCGGATGAAATCAGGAAGCTAGCGGCGGAAGAGGCTCAACGTTTACGCAGCGAGTGGTTGACTGATGCGCAAACGAAACAACAGGAAGCTGAAGCGCAAAGAATTGCCAATGAATTTTTTAATAAGCTGTCGTCTGGCAAAGAAAAGTACCAAGACTTTGATAGCGTCGCCAACATCGATTTTGCGCGGTTCCCTAACGCGATACAGCTTGCAAACAGCTATATCGATAACACGGCTGATGTCGTGTATGAGTTGGGTCGTGACCGTACAAAGTTAGCCATGCTGGAACAGCTAGCGCATTTATCGCCACAGGATGCCATTGCGCAAATTAAACGCTTATCGCAGACCATTAAGGAAAACGAGACAGCGAGTAAGGCGCGTACGGCAAACGAACCCCTCAGTCACTTGCGAACTTCTAACGCTGGTACGGATAGTGGCGTGATGTCTATGAGAGACCTCAAGGCGAAATACAGAGGTTAAAAAACCCTCTGTTGTAGCAGTCATTATCAGTGCCGTTAACAAAACTTTAGGGGGCACACATGGCTGTTTTTCCGAATAACATTTTGCAACAAGTGCAAACCTACCAACGCTCTTCGTTGGCCTTGTTACAAAACCTTTGCTGCTTTGTAAGCACTGCGAACACCAAATTCAAAGATTTTGACAATATCCAAGCCAACCTTGGTTCAACTGTAACATTCGACTTACCACCTCGTTTCACTACGAGTGCAGGTTTAGTGGCTTCGTTTGAGCCGGCAGTGCAAAGAGTATTGCAATTAGTTGCCGACCAAGCTGCGAATACCAGCTTTGCGGTCACCTCGCAACAACGCATCTTCAACTTAGAAAAGGGTGAAGAAGATTACATGCGGGTGTTTGGTAAATCAGCAATGGCTGAATTAGCAAACCAAATCGAAGCTAACATCGCCTTAAACTCCATTTCTGGTGTTGTAAGCGAATTAGATGGTTCAACCAACACATTCAGCGGCCCTTACC
>CAIYZI010000541.1 GCA_903930665.1 uncultured beta proteobacterium | reverse complement strand
TATCACTATAGGACACTATATCGTAAGTTGAAATATACTGATAAATTCCCCATGCGGATATAAATACAAATGAGTATATAAACATCCACTTAAAATATAAGAAGTAATTTCGTTCATTTTTTATCAAATAAACGTAAACACAGTTGAATACTATGAAATAAAATAATAAATATAATGTATGGCCAATTGATCGGATAATTGATATCTCGTATTCACTTGGAATACTTATTATTTCTAGAGCTTGCAGAATCCAAGAAATTAATGAGACAGAAAATATTGTCAAAAACATTTTTATAGTAATTTTATATCTCTCATCAAGCCGAGTATTTTCTTGATAAATATAACGACATGTTGGAATTAAATAATAAATTACAAAAATACTTGAGAATATCCAGCTCCACAATAGAGCCCAGTGATAATCAATAAAATTTATCGCTGCAAAAGATATAAAAAATGAAAAAAACAGGGCTAACCGGATAATCATCAAATATATTTGATATTACGAAAAAAATTAATAAATCTGCTTGGTATATACAATAATAAAAATATCATAAAAATAATTATTAGCTTTAATAAAATATCTTTTTTTCCTAAATTTTTTAACCTTGCTTTAATATTGTAAATCCAATTCTTATGACTCATATATCGATTAGTACTTCTATACCTCAATAATGGGTAGTTCAAATTGTGAAACTGAACCCCATGATTTAATAGCCTTAACCAAAGCTCAAGATCTTCGGCGTATAAAAAGGCCTCATCATAACCTCCATATTTAGAAATTAATTCCTTTCTGAACATTACACTTGGATGTGCGATTGCGTTTCTCACTAAAAAAAATTTAGAAATTGATGCATGGTCACTTGGATAATTTTTTAGCCCACTAACACTGCCAACTTCATCGATTAGAGTAATAGAACTACCTAATACATCAACTTTTTTATGTAGTTTTAAATAATTTAATTGTTTTTCTAGTCGATCAAATTCGCATAGATCATCAGAATCAAACCTAGCTATTAAATCAGATTTGGCAATTGATATACCAAGATTAAGACTTGCGGGCAGCCCAATGCGTTTTTTTGGCTTTAAATACCGAAATCGACTATCTTTACCGATTATTTTCTTACAGTAATATTCTGGAGAGGCATCATTGCTATCATCAATAAATATACATTCGAAATTTGTAAACGACTGATTCAATAAACTTATTATTGATTTTTCAAGATAATTAATATTTTCATTATATATAGGAAATATTATAGAAATTTCTGGATTACTATTAGTCATAATTTGATTAACTATTTCAGTAAATTCCTTGCACTACCCACCCCAGATATTCCGTTAAAAAAGTCTCGTATTCCCTTTAGCATCCATTGGAGTCTTTCAATTCCATTATCCAAAATCCATGGGTAAATTAATAACTTTGGAAACAAAATAACTCCCAATCTAAATTTTGAATAGGTTGGAACATATACATATGATATTAACTTCAATGTATCTCTAAATTGAAAATAATGACGAAATGGCGATGGTATGTGATATTTTAGGCCAAAAAAACTCTTTTGAGCCAATCCGAGCCTATGAGGCATTTCAGCTTCTGGAATACAGTACATACTCCAGCCATAATTTTTGCCCATTCTCCAGCACCAATCAAAATCGACAAAATCTAAAAATAATTCTTCAGAAAAATTTTCAATAGCTTGATTTTCCGCAATACCAAACATCATTCCAGATGTTGGCAGACAGCTTACCTTAACATAGCCTGTTTTATTTATATTTAAATTACTATAGCTTTCGACGCCATCATCTATAAATTTTGGTCCTACGCATATCTTTTCAATGCCCAAATCAAAGATGGATGCCTCTAACTTATCAAGCAGAGCCTTATCTGGTGTGCTATCTTGATCTAGCAATAAAACCGCATCACATTGCAACTTTTTAGCCGCAGTAATACCAATATTTAACGCCGAACCCAAACCTTTATTAACACCATCTTGTATAACTTTAATTTTTTTTAAGTTATCTGGAAATTTATGACATCCCGGCGTATTATCAACCACGATAACTATTTCACACTTATCAAGTATAAAATTTATTCGCTCTATAAATTTATGATCGGGTTTATATGCGGTATATATTGCTGCAATTTTATTAAATTTCATTATATTTAAAGGGGGGGATGTCGGATTCATTAATGATTGCAGGCCCCATAGGCAAGGATTCGGCTGTTAAGACATCAACTTTCACATATTGATAACCAAGATCCGTACATCTATCAGCCAATTCGCTAGAATTTATTCTATGTTTAGCACCACAATTCAAAATATAAATATTTTCATTGGATGTAAAAATCCCTTTTTCAGGTAACCCATCAATAATCACCCTTTCAAACTCGCATCCCGAATAATCGTATAAACCGGTTTTAGCTGTTGCTAAAATATCATAATCAATGCTTCCGTTATATACAGAATAAAGCAGCTCCTCTCTGCGATCTACAGCAGTATCCCAATCAAATTCCTCGGCAGTCTTGCGTCCTTCTTCTGCTAAAGCTTTTCGAAGCGTCTCATCATCTGTCAATCTTGATACTGAAGAAAAAATCCCTTCAATATCCCTTGACCTAACAACTAACGCATTCTTCTCATGAAATGCGTAATCTTCAGTTCCCAAGTCAGTTGTAACTACTGCAGTTCCGCATGCCATCGCCTCCAATGGAGGAAGTGGAAAACTTTCATACCATGACGTACATAATGCGATATCAGCTGTTGCATATAGTTTCGCCAATTCGTGAAATGAAAGTTTTGAATGAAATTTATAACTTGCAAATTCATTTTTTTCATTTAAATTTGGATGCAAATATCCAAACACATGCCACTCAAT
Source organism: uncultured beta proteobacterium (assembly GCA_903930665.1). Classification (GTDB taxonomy): domain Bacteria; phylum Pseudomonadota; class Gammaproteobacteria; order Burkholderiales; family Burkholderiaceae; genus Polynucleobacter. Next base: position 3,723 of record CAIYZI010000541.1, on the reverse strand, counting down.
CTTTTTTCCGTAAGTCTTGTAGATTCTTGCCATAGCTTGAACTGCATCGACAAATCCCTTCCATTGCTCTGGCCGAGAATACGTAACCACTCTTATAATCCCATCCTCTGCGCTTAGCTTTTTCATAGGATTAAAGTCGGCAATTTCAATTCCATTATTAGAAAATGGTACCGCTTGACGGTGTTTATTTAAAATTATTTTTTGCAGCCATGATGAATTTGCAATTTTATAGATGGGCAAATCATATGATGACCTAGCGAGTAATCTCTGCAAGACGTAGCTTGTATCAAATGGATAAAATATTTCTTCATAGTGCTGCATAAAATATACGGGCTTACCCTTTTTACTGAGGTAGACTGGAAAAGTAGTAGTCCACACCGTTGAAATATTTAAATCACATTCTGGCATTGCCTCTATCAACCCCAACCATATAGGCAATTGTCCGCCAATAAAATCAAATGGCTCTTTATATAAAATACTATATTTATTTAAATCAATACCCCCAAGCTTTTGTAAATTCACCTTCCTGTAATGGTTTTTTAATACACTCGGTATTCCTACATTAGGAAATATTTTTCTAAATTTATGAGAAATTTTAATCAATAGGCCACTATTTTCTCTACATTTTTTAAATAGGATATCCCCTTTGAACTTAAACCATGGAAATGGATTTTCCCCGTCCCAAAAATTGTCTGGATAAGTTGTAATTGTTACGACATGACCTCTATCCATCAACCTATTTGCATATTCAAGAATTGCGAGTGGTCCACCTGAAATTTTTTGTGAAGGCGGCAGGACAAAATTAATTTTTAATTTTTTTGTTTGGTTCATTAACTTGCATTTAACCTTCTGGCTAATGCAAGCGTATGCTCAACTACGCCATCAGTGTTTAAGTATTCAAACTCAGCAAAACGTCCTACTGACTCAATCCCTAGTTCCCTCAAATACCCAAGAACAAGGTCGGCATTTTTTCTATGATCTAGATCATAAATAACATAGGCATATTTTTCCGTACGAGTTTCTATGTCTAGAACGTCTTTAGCGGAAATAAAATTTAGCCTAACAAGATCTGAAATTACCGTATTTTCAATATCTTTGATATTCATTTTTGCCAGATAACTATCGGGTCTAAATGTGACCTCAGCCATGAGGGTTGTTGAACCATCTGCATGGCAATACTTTTCTCCAAGAAAATTTAACTTAGAAAGACGATGAAATATTATGTCTTGGTCGGGAATGTATAGCGCAAAGTGATCGCCAATACGATCAGATTTTACGTGAATTGTCACTATGTGGATTGAGTTATACAGGAGCGCTTTTAAAGCACTAGCCACATAATCTGGGTGAGGCATTATTTTAAAAAGTTCGTGCAGGGGCATGCAGTTAATTAACTTTTGCCCTCTAATTTCACCGTTATTTGTACAAACAACCCAATCTTCACCCTCTTTATTGATGGAAGAAATATTTATGCCGGTTTTGACAGCCCCCTTTATGGAGGCCTTTTCAGCATATGCATCCACCAAGGTCTGAAATCCTCCGCTTACTGGGTAATAAAAATATAATTGATGCGTATATCCTTCGGTAGCAACCCCACTTGCGGAAGCAATTACATCCTCTTTGGGTGGTTTAGGTATTCGCTCAACCATTTGAGTATCCATACATGACGGGTCAAATTTCCAAATCTTTTGATTGTATGGTTGCAGATATGACTGCGTAATGCCCTCCCCAAAAGTTTTTAAGAAAAATTGGAGCATATTTTTAGGCTCGTAATTTTCGTAGGGATTCTCTAAAAACTCCTGCAAACATCGATCCCTATCTTCAGCCGGCAAACTTCCAAGATCATTCTCAAAGGGGTATTTAATATATCGACCTTTATAGAATATTTGATTCGACCGACGAATTTTGCTTGTTGGAATCATTTCAGTATGAAGACGCAGAACCTCTTCATTTTTCGAAAAAATAATATGTGGCCCTATGTCATAGTCGATACCATTAATTTTGTAGCTTCTCGAGAGTCCGCCAACCACTTCATTTCTCTCTAGGATTGTGCATCTTTCATCTAAAAAAGAGGCCAAAGACAATCCAGCAATGCCTCCCCCCAATATAATTGCGCTATTCAAAATGCATCCTTCCAATTGAAATTTAAGTTAACAGTAGTTTATTGATTGTAAAAAATAATTTTGCTGCCGATATTTTCAAAAGAGAAATTAATTGGTCTCAAGTGAGGAAGGGCCATTTTTATTCGATCATGCAATTCAAATGGGGCATAAAATAAGAGAAAGCCCCCTGCTCCAGCACCAAGTATCTTGCCACCACTTGCACCTGCTTTTATTGCCAAATCATACGTAGCATCTATTTCTGGGTTACTTATTTCGGTGGTAATGCTTTTTTTAAGAATCCAGTTTTCATGCAATATCTCTCCGAAAGAATCCACATTGTTACTACAAAGCTCATCCCTCATTACATAGGCCAATTTCACCATCTCCATTAATGTATTCTGCTTATCAAGACTTTTTTCCATCACCATACTTTGCTCTTTAAGCAAAGCAGAGGCGCTTCGAGTTATGCCCGTGTAAAACATCAATAAATTTTTTTCTAACTTAGAAATAGTTTCAGGTTTGCAAATAACTGGATCGGATGTGACTGAACCATCAGAATGAAATTCGAGAATATTAAATCCCCCTAATGCGGCAGCCCATTGATCCTGCTTACCAATAGGCTCGCCACACATCTCAATTTCTACCTTGCAAGCCTCCTTTGCCAGATCCTCGCCAGAAATATAATTATGCTTGTAAGCATTTAGCGCATGTAATAGACCAACGGTAAATGAACTAGATGATCCCAATCCACTTCCTTTTGATGGAATATCTGCAATGGTGGTTATTTCAATACCTCCATCGATTTTTAGCCTTGTCATTGCAGCACGCACAAGTTGATGCTCTATCTCGGCGACGGAGGCTACCTCTTCATTTTTTGAGTAGCCAATCCTTACGCCCTCATCAAATTTCTTGTTCACATTGACATAGACATATTTATTGATAGCTGTACTTATTACAGCCCCTGGATGCCTATGGTAAAAGGCCGGCAAATCGCTACCACCGCCAACAAAACTCATCCTCAAAGGCGTTCTGCTAATAATCATCCATACCCTCCCAATCATCAAGATTTATACGTGTTGAATCTTTTGCAGTAGCTTCAACCCATAATGATTCATCTGCCAATCGGTCGCAATAAATTTTCTCAAAAAAAATAGATTCGCCTCTTAGCGAGTATTCATGCTCCATTCTTTTTTTTCTGGACGCTTCTTCAGTCTCAATATAATATTTATAGTCGTTATTATTTTTTGAAAAATTTAATGCAATTATTCCTTCAATAATGACAATATCATTTTTTTCAACGGTAATTCTTACTCCATCTTTAATAGATTTTCTAGACTTCTTCAAATAAAAGGGCAAACTCAAATTTAGTTGACCCATTCGGTTTTTAATTTTCTCTAAAATAGTAGAAAATCCCTCTAAATCATGGCGTCCTAAAACTCCGGAACCTCTAAGTTCTATATTTTTCAGCCAATTATCCGTCCTAATAATGTGACAGACCTTTCCTTGATTTCTTAACGCGATAGCGAGTAGGCTAGAAAATGTACTTTTTCCACTTCTTGACTGCCCTCCAACATAAACAATCGCACCATGCTTTATTGGCTCTGCGATTTTTTCAGCTTTTTTA